>JAMPXR010000163.1 GCA_023701085.1 Ramlibacter sp.
GCATTCGCGCCGACCACCGCCTTGTTGGGCTGGATCACGAAACCCGTGGTCTGGCTGACCATGCGGCTGGCCGCCACGATGTGGTGCGTGTCTATACCCACGTCGAGGCCGAAATAGTCGCGGCGCGTCTTGACGGCCATGACGACTTCCTCCAGCGAGCAGTTGCCGGCGCGCTCGCCCAGGCCGTTGATCGTGCATTCCACCTGCCGCGCCCCACCCAGCTTCACGCCGGCCAGCGAATTGGCGACGGCCATGCCCAGGTCGTTGTGGCAATGCACCGACCACACGGCCTTGTCCGAATTGGGGATGCGCTCGCGCAGGGTCTTGATGAACGCGCCATACAGCTCGGGCACGGCATAGCCCACGGTGTCGGGGACATTGATGGTGGAGGCGCCTTCGGCGATCGCCGTCTCCAGCACCCGACACAGGAAGTCAAGCTCGCTGCGGTAGCCGTCTTCCGGGGAGAACTCGATGTCGCCGCACAGGTTGCGCGCGAACCGCACCGACTGCTTCGCCTGCTCGTGCACCTGCTCGGGCGTCATGCGCAGCTTTTTTTCCATGTGCAGCGGCGAGGTCGCGATGAAGGTGTGGATGCGCGCGCGCTGCGCCCCCTTCAGCGCCTCGGCGGCCCGCGAAATGTCGCGGTCGTTGGCGCGCGACAGCGAGCACACCGTCGAGTCCCTGATGACCTTGGCGATGGCCTGCACGGCCTCGAAGTCGCCGTTGGAACTGGCGGCGAAGCCGGCCTCGATCACGTCCACCTTCAGGCGCTCGAGCTGCCGCGCGATGCGCAGCTTCTCGTCGCGGGTCATGGAAGCGCCGGGCGACTGCTCGCCGTCGCGCAGGGTCGTGTCGAAAATGATGAGTTTGTCTGCCACCTGATTTCCTCTCAGTCGGTGCCCAAGGTCATCTCGCTGCGGCTGGCGGCGCGCGTGCGGCCCAGGCCGGACAGTATGGCCTTGAACGAGGCCGAAACAATATTCGAATCCATGCCCACCCCGAACAGCGTCCGCGCGCCCACGCGCAGCTCGAGGTAGGCCACCGCCCGGGCGTTGGCGCCCGCGCCGATCGAGTGCTCATGGTAGTCGAGCACGCGGATGCTTTCGCCGCAGGCCGTGCCCAGCGCTTCCACGAACGCGTCGATCGGGCCGTTCCCCTCGCCCTGGATGCGCAGCCGCTGTCCCGACACCTCCACCTCGGCGGCCAGCCGGGTCACGGCGCCGCCCGGGCCCCGCGCCTCCTCCAGCGCCGGGTTGCTGGGCGCCGCGATGGCGCGGATGCCGTACTCGCGTTCGAACAATTCGAACAGGTCGTGCGCGGTCAGCTCCTTGCCGGTGGCGTCCATGACGGCCTGCACCACCTGGCTGAACTCGATCTGCAGGCGCCGCGGCAGCTCCAGGCCGTATTCGCTCTCGAGCAGGTAGGAGATGCCGCCCTTGCCCGACTGGCTGTTGACGCGGATCACCGCCTCGTAGCTGCGTCCCAGGTCCTTCGGGTCGACCGGAAGGTACGGCATGTCCCAGACGTCGCCGTCCTCGCGGGCGGCGAAGGCTTTCTTGATCGCGTCCTGGTGCGAACCGGAAAACGAGGTGTAGACCAGATCGCCGACGTAAGGATGCCGCGGGTGCACCGGCAGCTGGGAACAGTGCTCCACCGTGCGCCGGATCTCGTCGATGTCGGAGAAGTCCAGGCCCGGCGCGATGCCCTGCGAATACAGGTTGAGCGCCACGTTCACCAGGTCGAGGTTGCCCGTGCGCTCACCATTGCCGAACAGGCAGCCTTCCAGCCGGTCGGCGCCGGCCATGACCGCGAATTCACCCGCCGCGGTGGCCGTGCCCCGGTCGTTGTGCGGATGCACGGACAGGACGATCACGTCGCGGCGCGCCAGGTGGCGGTGCATCCATTCGACCATGTCGGCGAAGATATTGGGCGTGGAATGCTCCACCGTGGACGGCAGGTTGATGATGCACTTGTTTTGCGGCGTGGGCTGCCAGACTTCGGTCACGGCATCGACCACGCGCTTGGAGAACGCCAGCTCGGTGCCGGAGAACATTTCCGGCGAGTATTCGAAGGTCCAGCGCGTTTGCGGCTGCTGCGCCGCCAGTTCGCTGAACAGGCGCGCCTGGCCGGCCGCCAGCTCGACAATGCCCTGCTCATCCAGCCCCAGAACCACTTCGCGCATGACCGGCGCGGTCGCGTTGTACAGGTGCACGATGACGTTCTTCGCGCCCCGCATGGCCTCGAAGGTGCGCCGCACCAGGGGTTCGCGCGCCGGAGTCAGCACCTGGACCGTCACGTCGGCGGGAATCAGGTCCTCGTCGATCAGTTTGCGCACGAAATCGAACTCGGTCTGCGACGCGGAGGGGAAACCCACCTCGATCTGCTTGAAGCCGATGCCCACCAGCATCTCGAACAGGCGCAGCTTGCGCTTCACGTCCATCGGCTCGATCAGCGCCTGGTTGCCGTCGCGCAGGTCCACGCTGCACCAGATGGGCGCGCGATCCAGCACGGCATCGGGCCACCTGCGGTCGGTCAGGCGCACCGGGGCGAAGGCGCGGTACTTGCGGGCGGGATTCTTCAACATGCTCGTTTCTCGTGGTTCGGGTGGACCAGCAGCCTCAAAAGGAAAACGGCCCGCTGCTGGTGCATACGGGCCGTTTTCAGGTGAACGCGTGCGCTACCGACTCCGCCCGTCGGGAGGTAGGAGTAGCGCCAGCGAAATTCTGTTCATGGAATGCAATGTAGCACAGGTTGAAATCCCGCCACCGGGCCTTCGCCGCATCACTTGTGCAGCCCGCGCTCGTCGGGTTCGTCGGTCGAAGTGCTGATCACGCTGGTGTGCTGGCCCTTGGCCTTGCGCCAGCCGTACAGCATGTAGCCGCTCGCGCCATACAGCACGAAGACCGCGAACAGCACGATCGGAGGATGGATGTTGATCACCGCGATGGCCAGCGCGATCAGCACGATCACCACGAAGGGGACGCTTTTCTTCATCTGCACGTCCTTGAAGCTGTAGAACGGCACGTTGGTCACCATCGTCAGGCCGGCGTACAGCGCGATCGCGAACATCGGCCAGGCCACCTCGCGCCCGGCCACTTCCAGGTCGTTCATGACCCAGATGAACCCGGCCATCAGCGCGGCCGCGGCCGGGGACGGCAGGCCCTGGAAATAGCGCTTGTCCACCACGCCCGTGTTGACGTTGAAGCGCGCCAGCCGCAGGGCCGCGCAGGCGCAGTACACGAAGGCGGCGATCCAGCCCCAGCGGCCCAGACCCTTGAGGGCCCACTCGTAGGCGATCAGCGCCGGCGCCGCGCCGAAGGACACCATGTCGGACAGCGAATCCATCTGCTCGCCGAACGCGCTCTGCGTGTTGGTCATGCGCGCGACGCGCCCGTCCAGGCTGTCGAGCACCATCGCGCTGAATACGCCCACCGCCGCCAGGTCGAAGCGGCCGTTCATCGCCATCACCACGGCGTAGAACCCTCCGAACAGGGCCGCCAGCGTGAACAGGTTGGGAAGGATATAGATGCCCTTGCGGCGCTTACGCAGCACCACGCCTTCGGCCACCACCGGTGTCTGCGATTCGTTGCCGTTGTGCATGGGAGGAGTGTAACGGGACCGTCAAGAGGGGCCGCAGGGCGGGGGCCGGGGGCTGCGGCCAAGGGCGACGGGCGAGGCGTCGGGGCTTGCTCAGGTCGGCGCGGCACAAAGGAAAAGGGCCGGGTATTTCCCCGGCCCCCGGCCCCCGGCCTCCGGCCTCGGTTCCTGGACCTCAGTTGCGCGACGTGTCCACCAGCTTGTTCTTCTTGATCCAGGGCATCATCGCGCGCAGCGTCTCGCCCACGGTCTCGATCTGGTGCTGCGCCGTCAGGCGGCGGCGCGACAGGAGCACGGGCGCGCCCGCACGGTTTTCCAGGATGAAGTTCTTCGCGTATTCGCCCGACTGGATGTCCTTCAGGCACTGCTTCATGGCCTGCTTGGTGGCCTCGGTGACGATCTTCGGCCCGGTCACGTACTCGCCGTACTCGGCATTGTTGGAGATCGTGTAGTTCATATTGGCGATGCCGCCTTCATAGATCATGTCCACGATCAGCTTGAGCTCGTGCAGGCATTCGAAGTAGGCCATTTCGGGCGCATAGCCGGCTTCCACCAGCGTCTCGAAACCGGCCTTGATCAGCTCGACGGTGCCGCCGCACAGCACGGCCTGCTCGCCGAACAGGTCGGTCTCGGTTTCCTCGCGAAAGCTCGTTTCGATGATGCCCGCCTTGCCGCCGCCATTGGCCATCGCGTACGACAGCGCCAGGTCGCGCGCGCGGCCGCTCTTGTCCTGCTGCACCGCCACCAGCTGCGGCACGCCGCCGCCCTGCGTGTAGGTGTGGCGTACCGTGTGCCCGGGCGCCTTGGGCGCCACCATCCAGACGTCGAGGTCGGCGCGCGGGGTCACGAAGCCGTAGTGCACGTTGAAGCCATGCGCGAACACCAGCGAGGCGCCCTGGCGGATGTTGGGCTCGATGTCCTGCTGGTAGACGCTGGCGATCTGCTCGTCGGGCAGCAGGATCATCACGACGTCGGCCGACCGGACCGCGTCCGCCACCTCGGCGACCTTCAGACCGGCCTTCTCCACCTTGGGCCAGGAGGCGCCGCCTTTGCGCAGGCCGACCACCACCTTGACGCCGCTGTCGTTGAGGTTCTGGGCATGCGCGTGGCCCTGCGAGCCGTAGCCGATGATGGCGACCGTCTTGCCCTTGATCAGGCTCAGATCGCAGTCCTTGTCGTAATAGACCTTCATTGTCTTTCTCTCCAAAAAATAAGTTAAGTCTTCTTCAACCACGCCGCGCGTAGCCAGCGGCGCACGAAACACAAACCCATGAGTCGCGGGGCCACTGCGCAACCGGCTTTGCCGCACCGCTGGTGGCGCCCCCCTTGAGGGGGAGAGGGCGAAGCCCGAGGGGGCATCGCCGCAGGCGCTTCGGGGGTGGAACATTACACTCGCAGGACCCGCTCGCCGCGGCCGATGCCGCTGGAGCCGGTGCGCACCGTCTCCAGGATCGCGCTGCGGTCTATGGCCTCCAGGAAGGCGTCGTTCTTGCTCTGGTTGCCGGTCAATTCGATGGTGTAGCTTTTCTCGGTCACGTCGATGATGCGCCCGCGGAAGATGTCGGCCATGCGCTTCATCTCCTCGCGTTCCTTGCCGACGGCCCGCACCTTCACCATCATGAGCTCGCGCTCCGTGTAGGCGCCCTCGGTCAGGTCGACCACCTTGACGACCTCGATCAGGCGGTTCAGGTGCTTGGTGATCTGCTCGATGACATCGTCCGAGCCGGTGGTCTGTATGGTCATGCGCGACAGCGACGCGTCTTCCGTCGGCGCCACGGTGAGCGATTCGATGTTGTAGCCGCGCGCCGAGAACAGGCCGACCACCCGGGACAAGGCGCCCGGCTCATTCTCCAGCAATACCGCGATGATGTGTTTCATGATTGATTTCCTCTTTTCGGTGCCCTCCCCGCCCGGCGGTAACCCGGCGGCTCGGCAGCCAATAGATTCAACAAGTCGCCGGTCCGCGCCACGGACCGGCTGACAGTCCGTTAAAGGTCCTCGCTGCCCAGCAGCATTTCCGTGATGCCCTTGCCGGCCTTGACCATCGGGAACACGTTCTCCGTGGGATCGGTGCGGAAGTCCATGAACACGGTGCGGTCCTTGAGCTTGCGCGCCTCGCGCAGCGCCGGCTCCACGTCCTTCGGGTGCTCGATGAGCATGCCGACGTGGCCATACGCCTCGGCGAGTTTCACGAAATTGGGCAGTGCATCCATGTAGCTGTGGCTGTAGCGGCCCTCGTAGTCGATCTCCTGCCACTGGCGCACCATGCCCAGGTAACGGTTGTTGAGGGAAATGATCTTGATGGGCGTGTTGTACTGCAGGCAGGTGGACAGCTCCTGGATGCACATCTGCACGGAACCGTCGCCCGTGACGCAATAGACCTCGCTGTCGGGCCTGCCCATCTTGATGCCCATGGCGTAGGGAATGCCCACGCCCATGGTGCCCAGGCCGCCCGAGTTGATCCAGCGCCGGGGTTCGTTGAAACGGTAGTACTGCGCCACCCACATCTGATGCTGGCCGACGTCGGACGTGATGTAGGCATCGGCGTCGCGGGTCATGTTCCACAGCGTCTCGATCACCGCCTGCGGCTTGATGACCTCCGTGTTCTTGCGGTCGTAGCGCAGGCAGTCGCTCTTGCGC
>JAMPXR010000164.1 GCA_023701085.1 Ramlibacter sp.
GCGCACGGCGCTGCAAAACGCCGCGTCGGTGGCCGGCCTGATGCTCACGACCGAAGCCATGGTCGCCGAGGCGCCCAAGGACGAAGCCCCGGCCGGCGGCATGCCCGGCGGCATGGGTGGCATGGGCGGCATGGGCGGCATGGACATGTGATCGCCCTTCACCGCAGGGACGCCGCCGTGCGTTCCATGCGGTGAACAGCAGACCAAGAACCGGGGCCTGGCCCCGGTTTTTTTCGTCCATCGCAAGGGGGATTGAGCGAAACAACCGAAGCGGATGGCGATCGCGCCAGTGCACCGTCGCCACCCATGCGCCCCCCGCGGCAGATGAGGCCGGTGGTCGGGTGTCCGGGCGCAGGCTCCATTCGCGCTGGCCCGGACATCATTGCGACGAGGCGGCCATGCGCAATCGCGGCGCACATCCTCGCCGACCGGTTCTGCGCGAGCGTGAGCCGGAGAACGGATACCCGGCCGCCGGCCTCGCCCTGAAGCCACGATCGCGGACCGAGGCTGGCGCGTGGCCCCGGTCCGATCGAATGTCGGCGAAATCCCTGGTTTTATTGCTGCCCGGGCATCACGGTCGGCACATCCGGCGCGGCTTCCGCGGGGCCGTAGGCGTTGGCCGGGCCGCTGGGCTGCAGGGCCCAGTACAAGAGAAACAGCCAGCCGATGACGGGAATCAGGCCCAGCAGCAGAAACCAGCCGCTCTTGTCGATGTCATGCAGGCGCCGCGCACCCACCGCCAGGCCCGGCAACAGCAAGGCCAGCCCCGCGATGCCGTTCAGGACATTGCTCACCATGCCGGTGACGATCATCACGACGAACTGGAACAGAAAAAACCACCAGAATTCCGGCCGGCCGGCGCGTCCGGAAAAGTCGATGTATTTGCGCAGGCAGACGGTGACGGCTTGGCTGAAGTTCATTGACGATTCTCCTCGCTTGGGTCCCAGGCAAATGCCCGCGCCATGATATGCGTTCGGCGGACGCGGCGCCAGCGTCTTTCGCGGACCGATTTGCGGGCCCGGACCCAGCGTGGGCGGCCGCGTGGCGGCCGCGTCAAGCAAGCGGCTTGACCGGCTTGATCGCCTCGATCGCCGCCTTCAGCTTTTCGTCGGCCAGCTTGCGCAGCTGCCGTGCCTGCGAAACCAGGTCCTCGGCGGGCGGCGGCCCTTCTCCCCGGTAGAACGGCATGCGGGCGAGCGCCCGTTCGGCTTCGCGTGCCTTGCGGTCCGCGCTGCGCCATTCGCCGACTTTCTTGTTGAGCGCCTCGGAGAGGGAATGAGGGCCGGTTGGATTCCGAGAAAACACTTCTGCGTGCTCCATCATCGTGCGCCATCGCCGAGCGCAAATGTACGTACCGCCACCCCTCAGGTCAAGACGCGCACCGGCCATTTCAGCCCGTTTTTTCACTGGCGCGCGCGTGCTGTGTGTGCCCGTCAAACGACTGGATATAGCGTCAGCTGCGCGCGATCTTCAGCACTGCGGCGCACGGGGCGCAGAAGGCCTGTCGCTGTACACCGCGAAGCCACCGCTTATCCACAGCCTTATTCAAGGATGCATCCGAATGCGCGGCCCGCGGCCCGCATCCGCCCGATTACTGCTCAGGGCCTAATGCGAGCCGGACCTCTTGCGCGTCCACGGAACGCGCAGCGCCGAACCCCGCCACCTGGCGCGCGCCCTGGATGTCGATCGCAACGAAGCTGAAGTCACCGAGCTGCGTCATGGGTTCGGCCTCCGGAAAGCGTTGCAGATACGCGGCTTTGCACACCTGCCCATCCTCGCTGCCTGGCTCGAGCACCCTGGCGCGCCCTTCCAGGGTCGCCCTGGGCAGCGCGTGGACCGGCTCGTCCGGGTTCTCGCGCTGCATGACGAGCAGGCTGACGGCGGGCCGGGCCGCGAGGAACCTGCTGTGGGCTGCCAGGGCGCTGACATGGATCACGAAGCAGCCCAGCGCCGGCACCAGCGCAAAGGGCACCATGGAGACGAATGGCTGTCCCTCGTCGCTGAGCGTTCCCAGCGCCGCCACGCGATGGGCCTGCAGCAGGGCCCGCAGTTCGCGGGTCAGTCTCGATTCATGAGGCATCGCATCTCCTTCGTCAGCGCATGGCGCCTTGCAGCAGGAGGGTCTGGGCCGCGACCGGCCACGCACCCTGGTCTGTCACGCGGCCTTCCTGGAACACGAGCCAGCTTTGCCGGCCATAGTGCGGCAGGGCCCGCTGCAAGGCGGCCAGCGCCTGCGGGCTTTCGGCCATCACGAAGGCCAGGACCTTGCCGTTGCCCGCGCGCGCCGTCCACGCCTGGGCGCTGCCCTTCAGTGGACGGGCGTCGCCGGACGGCCCGGCGCCGGCCTGGAGCAAGACCTCGGGCACGGCCCCCAGTCCAAAGTCCGACAGCACGCGGGCGATGCCGGCGCGGTCTCCCAGCACGAGCGCGGGCAGCGGTGAAGCGAGCAATTGCGCCGCGTCGACTTGGCGAAGCCCGGAGTCCAGCAGCCTGCCGGCCAGCGCCATCGCGGAGTCCGTCCACTGCGCGCCCTGGCTGGCCAGGAACACCTCGGCGCGCGGTGCGATGAAGGTGTCGCGGAAGATGGGCGGCACCGCCCGCGGCTCCAGGCGGCGCCAGAGCCGCAGCTCGGGGTCGAGTTCGATCTCCTTCGCGCCCGGCGGGATCGCCGCCGGATCGAGCAGGGTTTCGCGCTCGTGCACGCGCAGCTTCATCTCGCGCGTTTCGCCCGACGCCATCCTGATGCGCAGCGGCACCTGCAGCGCGAAGACCTCGCCCTGCTGGACCAGCCTCACGCCGCGCTGCTGCTGCCCCGGCGCCGAGGCGAGCAGCAGCCGTGGGGAGGAAGCACGCGCCGTCCATTGCGCGAAGAAGGCCGACAGGTCGCGGCCGCCGGCCTCGGCAAACGCGGCCTGCAGTTCTTTCCAGCCCGCGCTGCCGAAGCGATGGCGTTGCCAGAACAGCCGCAGCCCCCGCTCGAAAGCCGCCTGGCCGATCTCGTCGCGCAGCATGAAGAACACCATGGCCGATTTGCCGTAGCCGATCACCGACGAGATTCCGTGCTGGCGCGATTGGAAATCGACCAGGGAGGTTTCATCCGGCGGCGCGACGGCGGCCAGGTCGCGCAGCCAGTTCAGGCGCATGTCGCGGGCGGCCGCGTCGGACTGGTCCTCGCGATACGCGTAGTCGGCCATGAAGGTCGTCAGCCCCTCGGACCAGTTGCCGTGCTGCCAGTCCGGGTACACGCCGTTGCCCCACCAGTTGTGCAGCACCTCGTGGCCCAGCGAGGTCGCGCGGATGAAGGGAAGGCGCAGCACGTCCCGGCCGAGATAGGTGAGGCTGGGAATGCCCACGCCGTGCGACAGCGGGCTGGAAACGATGCTGAAGTCCCCGAACGGATAGGCGCCTATCAGGCGGCTGTAGCGCTGGAGATAGGCAGCGCTGTCGCGCAGATAGCCGTCCGCCAGTTCCGCGATCTCCGGATGAAACCAGGTGCGCACCATGACCTGGGCGCCGTCGTCCAGCGCCAGCGACTGCTGCGCCACGCGGTAAGGGCCCGCGATGAGCCAGAGGCCTTCCGCAGTGGCCGGGAACTCGTACTCGGCGGCGTAGCCGGCGCTGCTATCGCTTTGCCGCAGCTGACGCCCCGGCGCCAGTCCCTTCTGGCCCGGCGGCAGCGACAACCTCAGCCTGAACGTGAATGGAACGCCCGGGTCGGGGTACCAGCGCGCGCCGGGCGAAAGATAAGTTCCCGCCGCCGAGGCGTAGAGCCCGCCGGGATTGGGCGAATTGCGCCGCGGGTCCGGCAGCGGCGGCAAGGTGCCGGAATATTCCAGCCCTATGCGTCGCGGCGCGCCGCTTTGCTGGCGCTTCAGCGCGCGCGCCAAGTCGGCTGCATGGGCCACGGCCCGGCCATTCAACGTCAATCGGGAAACCTTGAACTGCGGCGCCAGCGCCAGGTCCGGTGCGCCCGCGGAAGTCGTCAGGGCCGCCTTGGCCCGCAGCGCCCCGGTGTACGGATCGAGCGCGATGTCCAGGTCCAGATGCGGCGGTGCGGCCTGCGCGGCGGAAAGCGCGAGCAGCACGATCAGTCCGGCGCAGCGCCGGATGCGCCGGACGGCGCGCTTGACGCGGGCAGCGCCGCCCGGGTCTGCGGCAGCGGGGGATGCGACATCGGTCATGGCCTTGGCGTGAGCATTATGCGTACGGGAGGCGCGCGGCGGTGCGGCCGGTTTCGCGCGATCGCTGCCCGGACCGGATGCCCGGGGAGCCGAAGACGGTCCTGCTACATTGCATGACCGATCGGCCCAGCCGATGGACTGCCAGGGACACCGTGAAAACCGCGCATCAGATTCGCATCGCCTTTGCCATTGGCCCGGGGGGCAGCCAGGGCAAGATCGAGGCCGTCGCCGACCACAGGGCGCAGCTGCCGCGGCCCGAGCCCGCATGACCCCCGTCGACATCGTCGCGGCGATCCTGTTCGGCGCCGCGCTCATCCATACCTTTTCCGTCAAGCAGCTGGAACGGCTGAGCCATCGATTCCCGCGGCACGAGGGCGTGTTCCACCTGCTGGGCGAAGTCGAGGTCGTCTTCGGTTTCTGGGCCCTGGTGATGATGCTGGCGATGGCGGCGATCGGCGGCGCCAAGTCCGCGCTGGACTATGTCGAATCGCGCCAATACACCGAACCGCTGTTCGTCTTCGTCATCATGGTGGTGGCCGCGTCCCGGCCCGTGCTCGATGCGCTGCGGGCCGCCGTCGCCATGCTCGCCCGGATGGCGCCGGCGCGCACCGAACTGGCCACGGTGTGGCTGGGCCTGTCCTTGATACCGCTGCTCGGCTCCCTCGTCACCGAACCGGCGGCGATGACCCTGGCCGCGCTCCTGCTGGCGCCGCGGGTCTTCCGCGAGGGCTTCCCCGAGTGGCTCAAGTACGCCGCGCTGGGCGTGCTGTTCGTGAACGTATCCATCGGAGGGACGCTCACGTCCTACGCGGCCCCGCCGGTGCTGATGGTGGCGGAGGCCTGGAACTGGAATTCGGCCTTCATGGCGTCGACCTTCGGCTGGAGGGCCTGCATCGCGGTCCTGATCAACGCGACCGTCGTCACCTTCATGATGCGCAATCACCTGCAAGACATCGCGCAACCGGCGGATGGCGCCGAAAGGGCTTCCGTGCCGCTCGCCGTCAGCCTCGTGCACCTCGCTTTCCTGGCCGCGGTGGTGGCCTTCGCGCACCATCCGGTGGTCTTCATCGGCCTGTTCATGTTCTTTCTCGGCTTCACCAAGGCCTATGAGCGGCACCAGGATCCCCTGCTGGTCAGGGAAGCCTTGCTGGTCTCCTTCTTCCTGGCGGGCCTGGTGGTGCTGGGCGGCCTGCAGGACTGGTGGCTGCAGCCGATCGTGGGCGGACTCGAGCCACGGGCCCTGTTCTTCGGCGCGCTCGGACTGACCGCCATCACCGACAACGCGGCATTGACCTACCTGGGATCGCTGATCGAGGGCTTGTCGGACGAGGCGAAGTATTCCCTGGTCGCCGGCGCCGTCGCCGGCGGCGGCCTGACCGTGATCGCGAACGCGCCGAACCCGGCGGGGGTGGCGCTGCTGCGCGGCGGCTTCAACGAGGGCACGATAGGCGCGGCGGGACTGCTGGCGGGCGCTGCGCTGCCCACCGTCGTCGCGGCGCTCGCGTTCCTGCTGTAGCGCCTCAGTACGTTTCCAGATGCAGGCGGCCGTGCTGCTTGAGTGAGGCGGCCACGGCGTCCCAGTCGAGCCCTGCTTGCAGCGCGACGTCGCGCAGCGCCAGCACCACGCCCTCTTCCATGCTCTTGAGGCCGCAGACATAGAAGAACGCGTTCGGGTCGGCCAGCAGCTGCGCGAGGTCGGCGGCGCGCTCGTGCATCGCGTCCTGCACATAACGCTTGGGCTTGTCCGGCTCGCGCGAAAACGCGAAGTTGATGTCGATGAAATCCTTGGACAGATTCTGCAGCGGACCGAAATACGGCAGTTCCTGAGGCGTGCGCGCGCCGAAGAACAGCATGAGCTTGCCGCCCTCGAATTTGCCGGAGGCGCGCAGCCGGCGCCGCCACTCGGTCATGGCGCGCATGGGCGCCGAGCCGGTGCCGGTGCAGATCATCACGATGTGGCTGCGCGGATGGTTGGGCATCAGGAAGCTGGTGCCGAAGGGGCCGATCACCTGGACCTTCTCGCCCA
>JAMPXR010000165.1 GCA_023701085.1 Ramlibacter sp.
GTCGCGCTGCTGCCTGCGGCATCGGGCTTGGCGCTGATGCGGGCATTGCCGGTGGCGTACGAGGTCCCGCCGGCGGACACCGGGGTCAGCGGCAGGTTGAAGCCGGCGGCGAGTTGATGCGCCCACACGTTGACGCTGCCGTCGTTGACGGTATAGCGCGCGCCGCCCTGTCCCACGGCGCTGAAGCCGTCGCCGAAGGCGACGATCCGCGCGGGTTGCAACTGCGACTCGATGGTGCCCGAGCCGCAGGCGGCGAGCAGCAGCGCGGAAGCGGCCGCCAGCGCCGGCAAGGCGCGGCGCATCCAGTGACATGCCATGAAATTCTCCGATGGGAACTGGGGACGTAGTGTAACGAGGCCGCCGACCCGGCGAGCGAGGAATTCGTTCAAGCCTCTCAGTCCGCGGCCGCCCGTTGCAGCCGGTCGCGCACCCCTTCCCACTGCGGCCCCTCGGGCGGCGTTTCCACCCAGATCAGGCGCACGCCCTGCGCATCGAATTCGCGCAGCACGGCGAACAGCTGGCGCGCGGTTTCGGCGGCATCGTCGGGCATGCGCCGGCGCAGCACCCGGTCCGAGGGCGTGCGCAGGATGACGCGCGAGTAGATCGCGATGCCCGCGGCGTCGGGCCCGAGCACGTCCAGCGCGGTCTGCAGCGCCTGCGCATCCATCAGCCGAACGCGCGCGTTGGGCGCGTAGTGCGAGGCCAGCGTGCCGGAGGCGCGCGGTGCCTGCTGCGGCAGGTCCTGCGGCGAACGCAGCGGCTGGCCGCACGCCGCCTCGACCTGCTCGCGGGTGAGCACGCCCGGGCGCAGCAGCACGGGCACGCCGCGCGTGCAGTCGACAATGGTGGATTCGATGCCGACCCCGCACGCGCCGCCGTCGAGTACCGGCACAGCGTCGCCGAACTCGGCGCGCACGTGGGCGGCCGTGGTCGGACTGATACGGCCGAACTTGTTGGCGCTGGGCCCGGCCAGGCCGGGCACCGGCGGGCTGGCGCCGGCGCAGGCCCGCAGCAGCGCATGCGCCACCGGATGCGCCGGGCAGCGCAGGCCGATCGAAGCCTGCCCGCCCGCCGCCGCCGCCGCCACGCCGTCGCGCCGCGGCAGGATGAGGGTCAGCGGTCCCGGCCAGAACGCCTGCATGAGCTTGTGCGCGAACGCCGGCACCATGGAGGCGAACGCGGGCACCGCCGAGCGGTCGGCCACGTGCACGATCAGCGGATGGTCGCTGGGCCGCCCCTTGGCGGCGAAGATCCTGGCCACCGCCGCGTCGTTGGAGGCATCGGCGCCCAGTCCGTAGACCGTCTCGGTCGGGAACGCCACCAGCTCACCGGCGGCCAATGCCCGGGCGGCCTGCTCGATGGCCGAAGGAGAAGCTCCGTCCAGGATCATGCGTCCAGGCCCGCCTCAGAACGGCCCCATGCCCAGCAGCTCGGCCGCCTTCAGGGCGGTGGCCCGCACCGTGTCCACCGAGGGGCCGGTGATCGTCAGGTGCCCCATCTTGCGTCCGCGGCGCGCGCTGAGCTTGCCGTACAGATGCAGGTGCGCGCCGGGCAAGGCCAGCACCCGGTCCCAGGCGGGCGCGCGCTCGGCGTCGCCTTGCGCGAACCAGAGATCCCCCAGCAGGTTGAGCATGATGGCCGGACTGTGCTGGCGCGGCATGACCAGGGGCAGGCCCGCCAGTGCGCGCACCTGCAGTTCGAACTGGGAGATGTCGCAGGCGTCCACGCTGTAGTGGCCGCTGTTGTGCGGCCGCGGCGCCATCTCGTTGACCACCAGCGAGCCGTCGGCCAGCACGAAGAATTCGATGCACAGCACGCCGACATAGTCCAGGCCTTCCGCGATCGCCTTCGCGGCGGCGATCGCATGGCGGGACTGGGCCGCCGGCAGGCTCTCCGGATAGATCTCGCTGACGGCCAGGATGCCGCCGCGGTGCCGGTTGAGCTGCGCCGGCAGGTGCACCATCTGCCCGTCGCGGCCGCGGGCAACCAGGACCGAGCATTCGGCCGCCAGCGGCAGCAGTTTTTCCAGCACGCAGGGCACGCGCCCGAGCTCGTCCCATGCGGCCTGCAGCTCCTGGCGGTTCTTCACCCGCTGCTGGCCCTTGCCGTCATAGCCGAGCCGCGCGGTTTTCAGCACGCCGGGCAGCAGCTGCTCACCCACCGCCGCCAGATGCTGCGCTGTTTCGACCAGCGCATAGGGCGCGCACGGCACGCCGCAGCGCGTGAAATGGGCCTTCTCGCGGCCGCGGTCCTGCGCGATGGCCACCGCCGCAGCCCCGGGAGCGACCGGCCTGTGCGCACCCAGCGTCACCAGCGCCGGGGCCGGCACGTTCTCGAACTCCGTGGTGATGGCGGCGCTGCGCTGCATCAGCTGCGCGAGTCCCTGCTCGTCGAGGTACGGGGTCTGGATGTGGTAGTGGCTCACCCAACCCGCCGGGCTGGCCGGGTCGGGATCGAGCACCGCGGTGAAGTAGCCCAGACGCTGGGCGGCGTGGACGAACATGCGTCCGAGCTGGCCCCCGCCCATCACGCCGAGCGTGGCGCCCGGCAGGATGACGGTCATGGCCGCCGGCTCCCGTCCGGACCGGGGGGCGGCGGGGGCAGCGTCATGCCGCGTGCCGCCTCGGTCTGGCGCGCCCGGAACGCGTCGAGCTTCGCGCGCAGGGCGGCGTCCTCGTTCGCCAGCATCGCCACCGCGAACAGCGCCGCGTTCGCCGCCCCGGCGCTGCCGATGGCGAAGGTGGCCACCGGAATGCCCTTGGGCATCTGCACGATGCTGTGCAGCGAATCGACGCCCTGCAGGTGCTTGCCCGGCACCGGCACACCCAGCACCGGCACCGTGGTCTTGGCCGCCAGCATGCCCGGCAGATGGGCGGCGCCACCGGCGCCGGCGATGATGGCCTTCAAGCCGCGCTGCGCCGCGCCTTGCGCATAGGCGAACATGTCGTCGGGCATGCGGTGGGCCGATAACACGCGGGCTTCGTGCGCGATGCCGAATTCCTGGAGAATCGCAACTGCATGCTGCAGGGTGTCCCAGTCGCTGCTGGAGCCCATCACCACGCCGATCTGCACCGAACTCATGGCGCCTCCTGCCCGGCCGACTCGACCGTGGCGGGCCCCTTGGGGGAGCGGAAACGGATGCGCGCGCGGGGATTCATGGGATTTTCGAAAACTTGAATTTTAAGGTTCTAACCAAAGCTGCCTCATATGATGGACGTCACCCTGGAAAACTTCGAGTCCGAGGTCATCGCCGCCTCGATGTCGCAACCGGTGCTGGTGGACTTCTGGGCGCCCTGGTGCGGGCCCTGCAAGGTCATCGGGCCGATCCTGGAAAAGCTGGAGGCCGAGTACGACGGCCGCTTCAAGCTGGTCAAGATCGATTCCGACCAGGAGCAGCAACTGGCGGGCGCCTTCGGCATCCGCAGCATCCCCACCTGCATCCTGCTGATGAACGGGCAGCCGGTCGATGGCTTCATGGGGGCGCTGCCGGAAGGCAAGGTCCGTGAGTTCCTGGACAAGCACGTGCCGCCGGCCGCGCCTCAGACCGAGGAGGAAGCCGTCGACGAGCAGGACGCGGACGACGCCGATCCGATGGCGCGGCTGGAAAAGCTCCAGCACGCGGTGGCCACGGACCCCGCCAACGAGGATAGCCGCTTCGAATACGTCAAGGCGCTGCTGCTGGCCGGCCGCGCCGACGATGCCAAGGCGGCCTTCGCGCCGGTCGCCGACAAGGCCGCCGCCGTGCGGCGCCTCGACTCCCTGCAAAGGCTGATCGCCGCGATCGATTTCGCGCAGTCGGAGCCCAATATCTCGATGCGGCCCGCCGACTTCGACGCGCGCATTGCCGCGAACAAGCGCGACTTCGAGGCCCGGTTCGGCAAGGCGCGGCTGCTGATGGCGGGGCAGCGCTGGACCGAGGCGATGGACGAGCTGCTGGAAATCCTGATGCGCGACAAGGCCTGGAGCGACGAACTCGCGCGCAAGACCTATGTCGCGATCCTCGACCTCATCGAGCCGCCCAAACCCAAAGTGGCCGAGGGCCAGATTCCGCCGGACGACCCGACGGTGGCGACCTATCGCCGGCGGCTGTCGAGCGTGGTGTTGAGCTGAGGGACAGTGCCGAACGGTCCTCAGGCGGGCAAGGCAGAACGACCGAACCGGTTCTCCCGCCACAGCCTGGCCAGGCAGTACGCGGCGTAAACCGCCAGCACAAATTGCCCCACTCCCGTGGCCTCGTACAGCAAGTCGTCCGGCACACCGCACAGCTCGGGCGGACACAGGCGCTCGAAGGTGGCGGGCGAAGCGCCGCCGTAGAACACGAGGAGCTTGGCCAGATGGGTGTATCCGCCATCGAAAAAACCGATCCACGCGACCGGAACGGCCAGTGCGACGAGCATGTACCCCCATAAGGAAGCGCGCCCGACGGACGCCCGTGGACGCCATCGGTAAATGCCATACAGCGCGATCATCACCAGGAGCATCGGCACGACGATGATGGCGACATGCCGCCGCCACGGCGTGTCGTAAATGGCGGCCGCATAGAAATGGTGGACAACGGTCAGAACCAGGACGCCGGCCGACGCGAGCAGAGACTTGGTCGAGGTGTTCATGCGCACTCCATTGGGGAGGTGCACCTTCACGCCAATCCAGGGTGCGAGCAATGACTGCTTGGTAAACCGCGTAACCA
This sequence comes from Ramlibacter sp., assembly GCA_023701085.1. Lineage (GTDB taxonomy): Bacteria > Pseudomonadota > Gammaproteobacteria > Burkholderiales > Burkholderiaceae_C > Ramlibacter. The sequence continues at coordinate 4,688 of JAMPXR010000165.1, forward strand.
CTCGTTGCGGGATTTTCGCGGCGCGAGTGATCAGGTGGTGCGCGCCAGTTTGCGAATTTCCGGAGCTCGACGGCACGCCCTCAAGCGGCTCCAAATCACGCTGGGGCCGGATTCAGGCCGTCAGCCGCTGCAGCGCCTCGCGGTACTTGGACGCGGTCTTCTCGATGACGTCCTGCGGCAGCCGCGGCGCCGGGGGCGTCTTGTCCCAGGGTTTGCCGTTGATGCGCACCTGCTCCAGCCAGTCGCGCACGAACTGCTTGTCGTAGCTGGGCGGGTTGGCGCCGCTGCGAAACGCCTCGTCGTAGCCTTCCAGCGGCCAGTAGCGCGACGAGTCGGGCGTGAGCACCTCGTCCATCAGCACCAGCGTGCCCGCCGCGTCGAGACCGAACTCGAACTTGGTGTCGGCGATGATCAGTCCCTTGCCCAGTGCGAACGCGGCCGCCTCGCGGTAGAGCGCGATGCTGACGTCGCGGATGCGCGCAGCAAGCGCGGGCCCGACCAGCGCCACCACGCGCTCGTAGCTGATGTTCTCGTCGTGTTCGCCGGCCTCGGCCTTGGCGGCGGGCGTGAAGATCGGCTCGGGCAGCTTGCCCGAATTCCTCAGCCCCGGCGGCAGCTTGACGCCGCAGACCGATTGCGACTCCTGGTATTCCTTCCAGCCGCTGCCCGCCAGGTAGCCGCGCACGACGGCCTCCACCGGAATCGGCTTGAGCCGCTTGACCAGCATGGACCGGTCCTTGACCTGGGGCACCTCGGCCGGCGTGACCACGCTCTCGGGCGCGTCGCCCGTCAGGTGGTTGGGGCACAGGTGCGCCAGCTTGCCGAACCAGAACAGCGCCATGCGGGTGAGGATCTCTCCCTTGCCCGGGATCGGCTCGCCCATGATCACGTCGAAGGCCGACAGCCGGTCGCTGGCGACCATCAGGATGCGGTCGTCGCCGACGGCGTAGTTGTCGCGCACCTTGCCGCGCGCCAGCAGCGGCAGGGTGGTGAGGGAGGAGGTGTGCAGGGCGGTCATGGGCGGGGCGCAAAAGCGAAGGGGCCCGCCGTGAAACCGGCGGGCCCCGTGATTATCTCAAGGGCCGGCGGCCGCCGGCCCCGAAGGCCTCAGTTGACGACCTGCGCCAGCTCGCCCTGGGCGTACTTGGCCGCGACCACCTGCAACGGCGCGCCCTTGATCTTGGCGGCCTGGCCTTCGCAGCCGAACTGGATGTAGCGCTGCTTGCAGATCTGCCTGGCGGCTTCGCGGGCCGGCTTCATCCAGTCGCGCATGTCGAACTTCTCCGGGTTCTCCGCCATGAACTTGCGCACCGCCCCCGTCATCGCGAGGCGGATGTCGGTGTCGATGTTGATCTTGCGCACGCCGAACTTGATCGCGTGCTGGATCTCCTCGACCGGCACGCCGTAGGTTTCCTTCATGTTGCCGCCGTACTGGCGGATGATCGCCAGCAGCTCCTGCGGCACGCTGGA
>JAMPXR010000166.1 GCA_023701085.1 Ramlibacter sp.
AGGGCGGCGCGCGCTATACCGTCAACGACGGCAGCGTCAACGTGTGTGCGCATCAACTCGCCGCCGGCTTCAACCTGCCGCTGACCCCGGTGTCCGCCGGCGGGACCTCGTACGCCACCGGCAATGCCCGCATCAGCGCCAAGCCCGATGCCGCAGGCAGCAGCGCGACGGCCACGGTCACCGAGCAGGTCGACCAGTTCCTCGCGGGCGGCGCCATCGGAAGCGACGACCTGCTGGTCATCAGCGGCGGCATCGGCGACATCGTGGCCGAGGCCGGGAAGCTCAACGCCGGCGCGCAGACGCGCGAACAGATGATCGACAACGTCAAGCTGGCGGGGCGCGACCTGGGCGGGCAGGTGCGCCGGCTGGTGCAGGCCGGCGCCGCCCATGTGGTGGTGGTCGGGCCCTACGATCTGGGCAAGTCGCCCTGGGCCGTCGCGACCGACCAAGAGGGCCTGCTGTCGGATGCCAGCGGCAACTTCAACGACCAGCTGAAGCTGGCTATCGTGGACCTGGGGGCCAACGTGCTCTACGTGGACGCCGCGCTGCTCTTCAACCTGATGGTGTCGAGCCCCGCGTCGTACGACCTGACGAACGAGGAAGACCCCGTCTGCACCTCGGTGGATCCCGGCCCCGGCATCGGCATCGGCACGGGCCAGGTGAATTCGGCGCTGTGCACCCCCAGCACCCTGGTCGCAGGCGCCGACTACGCCCATTACCTGTTCGCGGACCGCATCTACCCGACGCCGCAAGGCCACCGCAAGTTCGGCGATTACGCCTACGACAAGGTCCGGGCCCGCTGGTGATCTGCGCCAGCCGAACGAAAAAAGCGCCCCGCAGGGCGCTTTTTTCATGGTCGCAGCCTTCAGCGCAGCGTGTTGAACAGCGCACGGGCCTGCACATGGCACAGCGGCGGCTGGTAGGTGCCGTGGTAGCTGCCGTAATACGTCGCGAACGCCGCGCTGGCGGGGTCGGTGGGCGCGACGCCGCCGGGCGCGAAAGTGGCCTGGATCATCGGATCCACGTCGACCGAGCTCACCTGGGTCAGCCCCCGGCTGGCGAAGTCGGCCTGCGCCGCGTTCATGTGCACCGCCGGCGGCACCGTCGGGTCGCCCGCCCCGCCGCATAGCAGGGTGCGGGCACGGGGATTCCAGCCCAGCAGGTCGTTCTTTTTCGCGGTCACGAACAGCGGATTGCTCTCGTTGGTGCGGGCGTCGGCGATGAACTCGGGCTGGAACACCAGGTCGCGCGCCATGTCGGGCGTGACGCCCGGTCCACCCGGCAGCGAACCCGAGGTGACCAGCGTGGTGTAGTTCAACGTCGGGCTGGGCAGCAGGTTTTCGATGTAGTTCGAGTACGGCAGCTTGAACACCTGCGTCACGCTGCTGTAGACATTGCCGTAGACCTTTTGCCACGCCGTCACCATGAACGGCACGAAGAACTGGTAGCCGGCAATCGCGTGGGTGAGCTTGAGGCTGCCCGACAGGTTGTAGGGCCCCGCCAGGTGCGCGGCCGCGACCACGTTGATCTCGCCGGGGATGTCGCGCTCGATGGCGCGCTGTGCCGCCATCGACGAGTGGCCGCCCTGCGAATAGCCGGTGAGCATGACCTAGCCCGACAGGCCCATGCCCTGCCCGAAGGCCGCGGCGCGGGCGGCGCGGATCGAATCGACCACGCTGCTGGCTTCAGAATCGGCGTGCAGGTAGGGGTGGAAGCTGTAGTTCGACTTGGCGTAGCCGAGGTAGTCGCTCGCCACCACCGCATAACCCTGGGCGGCGTACATGGCCGCCAGCAGGAAGGTTTCGTTGTCGGAAGGGTTGGCCAGCGTGCGCGGCTTTTGCACGTCGGTTCCCCTGGCATAGGCCACCAGGGGATGGCTTGCGTTCGCGCAGGCGCCCGCTGGCACGAGCAGCACGCCCGATGCATTGGTCGATTCCTCGTGGACGCCCACGGTGGCGTAGTTGAGCGAGACGACGCGCACATCGCACTGCGCCGGCCCGGTAAAGGCCTGCATGCCGCTGGCCGCGGTCGAGCTGTCGATCTGCGCGGCGCTCAGGGTGGTGAGCGTCTGCGGGGTTTCCAGCAGCGCGCCGCGGGCGTCGTTGTCGCCGCCGCCGCCACAGGACGCCAGCAGCGCGGCGACCGCGACCGCGGTCAATGTGTGCAGTTTCTTCATGGGAAAGCCTCCTTGAATCGTCAAGAACGGAGGGGAGCGCCGCTCTTGTTCGGGGAGACGATGATGGTACCGGCCGCGACGCCCCGGCTGGCCCGCCGCCACACGGGGTTTTCCCGCCCCGGGCTTGGGCCCCGTGACGGCCGACACGGAACTGTCCGGGACGCGGGCGGGCGGGCCGATGTCGCCCGGTGAGGTTCAGGAGTCGCGCGCCGCCCAGTCGATCAGCGCCTCGATCGCGGGGCGTGCGGCCTGCGCCTGGGGGTGATTGGCGATGGCCACCACCACATAGCGCCTGCCGCTGGCCGCGTGGACATAGCCGGCGACGCCGGCGACGTCGCGCAGGCTGCCGGTCTTCAGGTGCGCCAGCCCGGCGCCGGGGCCGCGCGCGCGCCGCAAGGTGCCGTCCACACCCGCCAGCGGCAGCGACGCCATCAGCTCCGGCATCAGGGGCGAAGCCCAGGCCGCTTGCAGCAGCCGCGCCAGTTGCTGCGCGGTGACGCGCTCCTGGCGCGACAGCCCCGATCCGTTCCCGAACACCGGCGGCTCTTCCTCGCCGAAGCGCGCGCGCCACCATTGGCGCAGCGCCTCGCGCGAGGATTCCAGCCGTCCCACCCCCGTTTGCTGCAGGCTGAGCGTGAGAAACAGCTGCTGGGCCATCACGTTGTTGCTGAATTTGTTGATGTCGCGAATGATCTCGGCCAGCGGCGGCGACTGCAGTTCGAAAGCCGGCGCCAAGCCCGCCGGCACCGCGCCGGCGCGCACGCGGCCGGTCAGGCGCCCCCCGATGTGCTGCCACAGGCCCGCGACGGCACGCGCCGCGTAGCTGGCCGGATCGGCGTAGGCCAGCGGCCAGACCCTCTCGCCGCACGCGGCCGGGTAGCCGCCCGAGAACCGCACGCGCGACGGGTCGCTGAAATCCGGCTTCAGCCCGGCGCGCCAGTCGCCGCACGGGCCCGCGGCCAGCGGCACGCCGGGCGGCAGCGCCAGCCCCGCCAGCGGCGGCTCCACCTGGACCTGCGCCTGGCCGCCAAGGGGCGTGAAGGTCATGAGCAGCGACTTGAAGTTGAGCAGCAGCGCGTCGGGCGCGGCGTTGTAGGGCCGCAGCGGCTCGCCGTCGAACGCGCCGGGGTCCTGCGCCGCCACGTCGAACGCGCCGTGGTCGAGCACGATGTCGCCCGCGATGGCTCGGATGCCCAGGCCCTGCACCCGGCGCAGCAGCAGCCACAGGCGCTCGGCCACCAGCTTGGGGTCGCCCTGGCCCTTGATGTAGAGGTTGCCTTGCAGGGTGCCGTCGCGCACGGTGCCCTCGACATAGACCGGGGTGGACCAGGTGAACGCCGGCCCGAGCAGTTCCAGCGCCGCGAAAGTGGTGGCCAGTTTCGCGATCGACGCCGGGTTGACGGGCACGTCGGCGCGGTGGCTCAGCCGAGGCGGCCCCTGGCCCTGCGCGTCGGCCACCAGCAGCACGAGCGCATCGCGCGGCAGCTTGGCGCGCGCCAGCGCGGCGTCGACCTCGGGCGGCAGCGGCTGGGCCAGCACGGCCGGCGCGGCCAGCGTCAGCAGCCAGCGCGCGAAACGCAAGAGCAAGGGCATGCGCGGATTATCCGGCCCCTCGATAATGGCGGGCTGCGCACGAAAGCCCTGACTTGAACCTGCTCGCCTTCGACACCAGCACCGAAACCCTGTCCGTCGCCGTGCAGCGCGGCGGGCCGCCGCAGCGCCATGCCCCGCTGGAGCTGCGCTGCGCCGGCGGCGCGCAGGCGTCCGCCGCCCTGATCCCGGCCATCCAGGACCTGCTGGACCGCGCCGGGCTGCGGCTGGGGCAGCTGGACGCCATCGTGTTCGGCCGCGGCCCAGGGTCCTTCACCGGCCTGCGCACGGCCTGCTCGGTGGCGCAGGGGCTGGCCTTCGGCTGCGGGGTGCCGGTGCTGCCCGTGGATACGCTGATGGCCGTGGCCGAGGCGGCGCGCCTTCAAGCCCACGTGACGCAGGTGGTGGCCGTGCTGGACGCCCGCATGGGCGAGGTCTATTGGACCGCCTATGCCTATGAGGCCGGGCGCTGGCGGCTGCAGGGGGACTACCGGCTGGGCCGGCCGCAAGAGCTGGTGGTGCCCGCCGGCTGGGCGCTGGCGGGCAATGCCCTGGCGGCGCTCGCGGACCGGTGGCCGGCGCCAGTCGCGCGCATCGAGGCGCTGCCCGACGCGGCGGCGCTGCTGCGGCTGGCGCCGGCCCTGATCGCCGCCGGTCAGGCCGTGCCCGCCGCTCGCGCCCTGCCCCTCTACATTCGCGATAAAGTGGCCCAAACGACCGAGGAACGCGCGGCACAGCGTTACGGTTCGACCGTCTAGGACTTGTCGATTCGGGTCACCCAGCCATGAGCGCCGTTTTCCGAGCCATCGAAGCGCAGTTCGAGCCGCTGACCGAAGCGCGGCTGGACCAGGTCACGGCCATCGAGCGCGAAGCCTACGACCATCCCTGGACCCGCGGCAATTTCGCCGACTCGCTGAAGTCGGGCTATCAGGCCCAGTTGCTGACCGGCGGTGGGGCGGTGCTGGGCTATTTCGTCGCCATGCTCGGGGTCGACGAAGTGCACTTGCTCAACATCACCGTGGCGCCGGCGCACCAGCACCAGGGCTGGGGCCGGGTGATGCTCGATGCCTTGGCGCTCTGGGCGCGCAGCCAGCGGGCCCAATGGCTGTGGCTGGAGGTTCGCGTGAGCAATCTGCGCGCACAGCGCATCTACGAGCGGCATGGCTACCGGCGCGTGGGCGAGCGCAGCAGATACTACCCGGCCGGCCATGGGCGGCGCGAGGACGCCGTCGTGATGAGCCTGAAGCTATGAGCCTGCAGCTCGATCGCCGCCAGCGGGCCATGCTGGCCGAAATGGGGATCCAGGTGTTCGAGCCGCCGGCAGCAGGCGGGCCGTCCGCCGCGCCGCAGGATGCGTGCGAACCGGCCCGCGCCGGGGGCACCGCCGCGATGGCGCCCGGGGCGACGAAAACCGAGCTTGTCGCTGCGCGGGTGTTGGCGGAACCGGCCCGGGCGGGCGAGGCGGCAAGCCGGCCGGGCGGCGTCGAGCGGATGTCCTGGGACGAGCTGGCGCAGGCCGTGGCCGGCTGCCGCGCCTGCAAGCTGTGTTCGGGCCGGCGCAACACGGTGTTCGGCGTCGGCGACCGGCAGGCCGACTGGTTGATCGTCGGCGAGGCCCCGGGCGAAAAGGAGGACCTCAAGGGCGAGCCCTTCGTCGGCCCGGCCGGCCAGCTGCTCGACAACATGCTCAAGTCCCTGGGCCTGGGCCGGCATCAGAACGTCTATATCGCGAATGTGCTCAAGTGCCGGCCGCCCGGCAACCGCAATCCCCTGCCGGAGGAAGTGGCCCAGTGCGAGCCCTTCCTGCGCCGGCAGGTCCAGTTGCTGCAGCCCCGGATCATCCTGGCGATGGGCCGCTTCGCGGTGCAGTCCCTGCTGGGCAGCACCGAAGCGATCGGCAAGCTGCGCGGCCGCGCCCACCAGTATCTGGGGGTGCCCGTGGTGGTGACCTACCACCCGGCCTACCTGCTGCGCAATCTGCCCGACAAGGCAAAAGCCTGGGCCGACCTGTGCCTGGCGCGCGAGCTGATGCGCCCTCAGCCGGACTGAGCCGGGCGCACGCCCAGGGCGCGGAAGGCGTGCGGCGCCAAGGTCCGCGCCGTATAGTCGATGCCGCTGAATGCCGCATAGTCGGCCATCGAGCGTTCGGTTCCCAGCCCATACACTCCGAGCGGTTCGCCCGCCACCAGGGCCGCCAGGCGGGCCCGCGAGCGCTGCTCCAGGGCCCACCAGGTCATGGCCCGCCGGCTGTCATGGCTCGCGTCCCAGTGCATCGGCCGGGCCAGCGTGCTGGCCTCGCCCGTGTTGTACAGGTGGTAGACCGGCTGCGCGGGAACGTGGAAGATGTCCCAGCCGTGCGTGAACAGGCGCGCCGCCAGCGCCTGTTC
>JAMPXR010000167.1 GCA_023701085.1 Ramlibacter sp.
ACGCACGACGGCAAGCAGGTGATCGACGGCATCTCCAGCCTCTGGTGCGTGGGCGCGGGCCACAACCGCAAGCCGATCAACGACGCGATCAGCAAACAATTGGGCACGCTGGACTACGCCACGGCGTTCCAGGCGTCGAACGACCGCGCCTTCCAGGCCGCCGAAAAAATCGCGGCGATGGCGCCGGGCGACCTGAACAAGGTGCTGTTCTGCAATTCCGGCTCGGAAGCGGCCGACACCTCGCTGAAGGTGGCGCTGGCCTATCACCGGGCGCGCGGCGAAGGCCATCGCAATGTCTTCATCGGCCGCGAGAAGGGCTACCACGGCGTCGGTTTCGGCGGCATGAGCGTGGGCGGCATCCCGGCCAACCGCAAGGTGTACGGCGGCGCCCTGCTGCCGCGGGTGGACCACCTGCGCTTCATCCACGATCCGGTGCACAACGCCTACATCCACAACCGCGAGCCGGTGTGGCAGGAGGACCTCCTGGCCGAACTGGAGAACCGCATCCTGCCGCTGCACGACCCGAGCAACGTGGCCGCGATCATGGTGGAGCCGGTGGCGGGCAGCGCCGGCTGGTATCTGCCGCCGCAGGGCTACCTGAAACGCCTGCGCGAGATCTGCGACAAGCACGGCATCCTGCTGATCTTCGACGAGGTGATCACCGGCTTCGGGCGCATGGGCACGAATTTCGGCGCCGATTTCTACGGCGTGGTGCCCGACATGCTGAACTTCGCCAAGTGCGTGACCAATGGCGTGATTCCGATGGGCGGCGTGATCTGCCGCGACAAGCTGTACGACGCGATGATGAAGACCGAGGCGCCGGAGCACGTCGTCGAGTTCTTCCACGGCTATACCTATTCCGGGCATCCCGTCGCTTGCGCGGCGGCGATCGCGACACTGGACCTGTACAAGCAGGAGAACCTGTTCGAGCGCGCGGGTGAAATGGGGAAGGTGCTGGGCGACGCCTTCCACGGCGCGTTCAAGGGCCTGCCGAACGTGATCGGCATCCGCAGCCTGGGCCTGGCCGCCGCGGTGGAACTCGCGCCGATCGCCGGCGCGCCGGGCAAGCGCGCCTACGACATCTTCCTGGACTGCTTTCACAAGGGCGCGCTGGTGCGTCCCGCGGGCGACGTGCTGGTGATCGCGCCGCCCTACATCGTCGAGAAAGAGCACATCGCCAGGCTGGTCGACACGCTGGCCGATTCGATCCGGCGCAACGCCTAGGGCCTGACCGGAGTCGGGTTCCCCTGCGCCGGAAGCTCCTGTACAGGGCCGGCCGCGGGATCGCGCCGGATGGCCCCGGCCAAGCCGGCGCAATAGTCCTTGGGCGGCACGGCAGCCGTGGCCCAGGTCGCGTCTGCATTGGCCGACCGCCGGCCTTCCTCGGCGGCGCCGGCACGCAGCGCCACGACCTTGGTTTGCAGGCCCGGCGGCAGGTGCAGCGGCACGCCCAGCTGGCGGTCGACATGCCGGCCGCCGGCCAGCAGCACCGCCGTCTTGCCCGGCGCGGCCGAAGCCGCGAGCGTCTGTGCCATGGCCCGGTCGCGCGCGATCTGCACCCGCGTCATCGGCGCGATCTGGGTTTCGGGCAGCATGTCGCAATGCCCCAGGCGGATCGCCTGCTGCTGCGCCTTCAGCGCGGGCCCGGGCAACAGCGCGTCCAGTTGGGCCTCGGCCATGGCCTCGCGCATGGCCGCGCGCGGCAGGTTGGCGCCCAGCACCGGCACGCCGGACCGCACGGCGGCCATGACGGCCGGCGCATAGGCCGGCCAGGGCCACGATGCGTCGCTCCAGCGCAATGCCGCCTGCACCGCGGATTCGCTCGCGTCGCGCGGCAATGCCGCGGTGGACCCCCCCTGGGGCGCCATTTCGAGCGCGACCGCCGCCAGCGCGCCGCGCGCCGCGAGCGCCTCTATCACTTCACGGTGGATGCGCTGGTGTTCCGGGGCATCGTGCTGTTCCCCCAGCAGGATGAGGTCGGCCGGCAGCAGCTGCGTCAGGCGGGCCGATGGATCGGCCCCGCCGGCGCTGCGGGCCGGCACGGCAAGGCCGCAGCCCGCGCTCACGAGGCACACGAACAGCATGGAAGCAAGCAAGCGAGTCATCCTGCCATGCTACACGCCGGCAACGCTGCAATAATTCCCGGCCGGCGCGGCGCCCGCGTCGAACCGTCCCCTCCTCCCCCATGCCGCTCCAATCCGCCGTTCGCGCCGGCCTCACGCTGCTGCTGGCGCTGGGGGCCGCGCAGTTGTGCGTCGCCCTGCGCACGCCCGTGCCGTGGATGATCGGGCCCTTGCTGGCGACGTCCGCGGCGTCCATCCTCGGCCGGCCCACGCGCAGCATCGGCGCGCTGCGCAACGGCGGGCAGTGGGTGATCGGGACGGCGCTGGGCCTGTATTTCACGCCGCAGGTGACGGCGCTGGTGGCTGGCCTGTGGTGGGCGATCGTGCTGGCGGTGGCCTGGGCGCTGGCGCTGGGCTGGGCCTTCGGGCTCTGGCTGGACCGCGGCCACGCGGCGCGCATGGGCGGCAGCCGCGCGCAGCAGCGCGCCACCAGTTACTTCGCGGGCGCCATCGGTGGCGCGTCCGAGATGACCCTGCTCGCGGAACGGGAAGGCGCCCGCACCGATCTCGTGGCCTCGGCCCACAGCCTGCGGCTCATCATCGTGACCCTGACCGTGCCCTTCGCCATCACCTTCGCGGGCCTGCCGGGCGTCGACCTCACCCCGCCGGGACCGCGCGCGGTCCAGCCGGGCGGCCTGGTGCTGCTGGCGCTGGCCACCGGGGCTGGGGCCCTGCTGATGCGGCGCGCCGGCCGCGCCAATCCCTGGTTCATGGGCGCCTTTCTGGTGGCCATGGGGCTGACCATGGCCGGCGTCGCGCTGTCGGCGCTGCCGCAGTGGCTGACCAACGCCGCCCAACTGGTGATCGGCGTGAGCCTGGGCGTGCGCTTCCGGCCCGAGTTCCTGCGCAGCGCGCCGCGCTGGCTGGTGTCCGTGGCACTGGGGACGGTCGGGATGATCGTCCTGTGCGCCGGATTCGGCGCCTTGCTGGCGTATGGGAGCGGCCTGCACTGGGCCACGATGGTGTTGGGAACCTCGCCCGGCGGGATCGCCGAGATGGCCATTACGGCCAAGGTGCTGCGGCTGGGCGTGCCGGTGGTGACCGCCTTTCAGGTGTGCCGGCTGGTCGCTGTGCTGATCCTGGTTGAACCTTTGTATCGGTGGGGCGTGGCGCGCTGAACGCGTGGGAATCAGTGCATGACGAGCGGGTTCTGGGCCAGCTCGGCGTATCCGTCCAGGGTTTCCTCGACTTCTTCCTGCGTCGGCGTGTTCAGCTGCCAGGCATTGATCTGGCGCTGGAAAGCCTCCGCCCAGGAGCCGTCCAGGTAGACCTCCTTGTTGGAACGCTTGTCGACGATCTCGAACCCGTGCCGGGCAATGCGGGGCGCGGGTTCCCCTTCCAGGGGTTCATTGGCCTGCATGTGCACGACCACGAACGAGTCGGAGTCATAGAGCATTTGCATGGTGCTAATTTCCTTATGCCCGTATCTAGCAACGTTTGAGCCAGTTTCAAGGTGGACCGCGCAAACGCTGAGGGAGTTCCCTCCATGGCAAGACTAGGCCACGGCCGGCTCAGCCCTTGTCGGTGGAGGACCACTGGTAATCGACCGAATCGCCGTTGGGCTGTGTCAGACGCAGGCGCACGGGCACGTAATCCATGCCGCGGGCGAGCCAGACCTCCAGCGCCGGGTCGAATTCCCGGCGCGGGCCGCGGGTCAGCTTGACGGCGTCCACCGTCCCCCCGGGCAACTCCAGCTTCTCGTCCTGCTCGACAACGAAAACCGAGGTGTCGGCCTCGCGCGTTCCGGCGGTCTGGACGGCGATGACCGTGCCCACGGGGAACTTGTCCGGCTTGCCGGCGAGCATCGCGCCGAGCTGCAGCAGCACGCTCAGGCGGTCCTGCGCACCGGCCAGCAGGACCGCGTCCGGCTTGTTGCTGCTGAACGTGACCTTGCCGGCGTCGCGCTGGAAATGCGCGGCCTCCTCGGCGCGCACCCTGTCCGAAAAACGCAGCGGCGCCAGTCCTTCGGCGCCTATGCGCCCGGCGCTGCGCTGGGTGCGCGTGGGCTGCGGCGGCGCGTTGACGGCCAGGCGCGCCTCGTAGCTTTCCCCATCGTGGCGCCACACCAGCTCGGCCTGTCCCGCCGAGGCCTGTGCGCGCACCATTGCCACCACGGCGTAGCGCAGGTGCACCGGGGCGGCGACCAGGAGCCGGCTGCCCGAAGCGTCGGCGGGCGCGGCGGGCGCCATGGGGGAGCCGGCCGCTGCCGGCTCTGGCGGCCCTGCGGGTGCGCGGGCCTGGACCGCGGCGGCGGGTGCGCGGGCCTGGGCCGCGGCCGCTGCGGATGGCGGCAGCGCCACCCGTTCGGGGGCGGGACGGGGTGGCGCGGCCCGCCCGGTGGCGCGCGCACCGGGCGCGCTCTCGCTCGCCAGCCCGTGCGCAACCGCCGCGCCTTGGGGCGGGATGGAAATATGGCGCGTGAGGAACGCCCGCGCATCGACCGCGGCACCGACCGGCGTCGGCCGTGGCGCGCGCAGCAGCGCCACATGGGCAACCAGCACGGCCGCGGTCAGCAGCGCGAGCGGCCGCCAAGCCACGGCCGCGGGCGCTCTCACCCCCGGTACCCCAGGTCGCTCGAGAGCCGCCGGGCTGCCGCGCGCAGGGGCCGGTCGACCGCGCCGTCCCATTCCGGATCGAAGCTGCCCAGCGGCCCCAGCGCCACCATGCCCAGCACGATATGGCCGTCCGAATCGAATACCGGCGCGCAAAAGCCCACGATGCCCGGCACCAAGGTGTCCACCACGCGGGCGGCGCCGCGCCGCCGCACCTCCCCGAGCAGGGCGCGTGCTTCATCCAGGCTGGCGGGCACATCCGCGCGGCCTTGCCTGCGCCCCCGGGCGATCTCCTCGGCCAGCAGCTGGGCGATCGCATCCTGCGGCAGGTGCGCCGCGAAGCAGCGTCCGGTCGCCGACGACAGCAGCGGCATGACGTCGCCCAGCCGCAGGTTCACGGTCACGGCGTCGGGCGCCTCCTCCCAATGCACGATCGTGGGGCCGTGATTGCCCCACACCGCCAGGGCGAGCGTGTGGCCGATCTGCTCCATCAGCTCCGCGACGCGCCCGCGCGCCAGCTTGACGGCGTCCAGCCGCGACAATGAGGCCAGCCCCAGCTTGAGCGCGGCGGGGCCGAGGTCATAGCGGGTGCTGCCGGGGTCCTGCGCCACCAGTTGCAGCCGCTGGAAACTCACCAGGTAGCGGTGCGCCTTGGCCGCGCTCATCCCGGCGGCGGCGGCCAGGTCGCGCAGCATCAGCGGGCCGGGCGCGTCCGAAAGCGCCTGCAGCAAGGCGAAGCCGACCTCGACCGACTGAATGCCGGCGCGCTCCTTCATCTGCGATCGCGTCCGCTAGAATTACGATTAGGTAAATTCATTTCACAATGCGTAACGTCTTTCGACTGTAGCGCATCCCCCTTGCGGAGGCAATCGATGAAGCTGGCGACCTACAAGGACGGCTCGCGCGACGGGCAGCTGGTGGTGGTCTCGCGCGATCTGGGCTCGGCGCACTACGCGACCGGCATCGCGGGCCGCCTGCAGCAGGTGATGGACGACTGGGGCTTCCTGTCGCCGCAGTTGCAGGACCTGTACGAGGCCCTCAACGCCGGCAAGGCCCGTCACGCCTTCCCGTTCGACCCCGCCCAGTGCATGGCGCCGCTGCCGCGCGCGTATCAGTGGGCCGACGGCTCGGCCTACATCAACCATGTGGAACTGGTGCGGCTGGCGCGCGGCGCCGAGGTGCCGGCCAACTATTACACCGAACCGCTGATGTACCAGGGCGGCAGCGACGATTTCCTCGGCCCCCAGGACGACGTCGTCGTGCCCAGCGAGGACTTCGGCATCGATTTCGAGGCCGAAGTCGCGGTGGTCACCGGCGACGTCGCGATGGGCGCCACGCCCGAGCAGGCGCTGGAGGGGATCCGCCTGGTCATGCTGGCCAACGACGTGTCGCTGCGCCACCTGATCCCGGACGAACTCGCCAAGGGTTTCGGCTTCTTCCAGAGCAAGCCGGCG
>JAMPXR010000168.1 GCA_023701085.1 Ramlibacter sp.
GCACGATGCGCGCGGGCGCCTGGATCGCGAAGCCCGGCGGTATTGCGGTCAGCGGCTGGGAAAAGTCGATGCGCACGACCTCGGCGCCGCCCTGCATGGAGCTGGAAACGGCCTCGACCACGGTCTGGGCCCGCAGGGCGAGCGGCCAGGCCGCCGCGAAGAATAGGCACGCGAAGATCCATGCCCTCGTCCAACCGATCCGGTTCTTGTTCACTTTGACCTCTCTTGCAGTTGCAACGTGGCGGTGCGCTCGATCCACTCACCCGCGGCGTCCTGCACGATCTCGCGCAGCACCACCTCGGCCTCCCCCACCTTCAGGATCTTTCCGTAGTTCTGTCCCAGGTAATTGCCGGGACGGACCTGGTACAGCAGGTTGTCGACACGCACCAGCGCCACCGGTCGCCCCTCCTTGGCCATGCTTCCGACCATCTGCATGGCGTCGAGCGGAAAACTCTCCAGCGGCTCCTTGCGCCGGGTCAGCTCCGGCGCCACCAGGGCCGCGTTCGACGTGGATTGGGACGCCTCGCGGCTGAGCGCCTGCGTCAGCTTCACGTTGCTGAAAGGTTCGGTCAGCCCTTCCTGCGTGTATGCCTGCGGCGTGAACTTCTTGGGCTCCGGGATCGGATCCACCTTGGGCCGCGTCTGGGCGCGCTGGTCGTTCATCCAGGCCTGGAGTTCCTCCTGCCCCGAGGAACTGCAGCCGGCGAGCAAACTGGCGACGACGAGGGCCGTCGCTGCGGTCTTGACTGTCATTTTTTCGGTGCTCCCGGCGTGGCCTTGCGCTGCGCCGCCACTTCATCGGCGTCCAGGTACCGGTAGGTCTTGGCGGTGGCATCCATCGCCAGCGCCCCATCCCTGCCGGGCACGATCTGCAGGTTGTTCAGCGTCACGATCCGCGACAGGTTGGCGACGTCCGCCGCGAAAGCCCCGACATCGTGGAACCGGCCCGTCACGCGCAGGGTGATCGGCAGTTCCGCGTAGTACTCCTTGACGCTGACCTGCCCGGGACGGAACAGCTCGAAGCTCAGGCTACGGCCGAGCCCCGCCTGGTTGATGTCGGACAGCAGGGCGTCCATTTCGGCCTTGCTGGGCAGCTGCTTTTCCAGCTGGGTCACGTAATGCTGCACCTGCTCGCGCTGCTTCTTGAGCGCGTCCAGGTTCACCGCCTGCGCCAGCTTCTTCTTGTAGTCCGCGCGCAAGGCCACTTCCTTCTTCTGCTCCGCCTCCAGCTCGGCATCCGAGGCCTCGAGCCAGGCGAACCAGAGCGCCGCCACGATGGCCGCCGCCAGCGCCAGGCAAAGGGCGGCGCGGGGCAGGCCGGGCCAGGAGGCGGGATCGCGGGCATTGAGTCCGCGGAACTGGCCCAGCAGCGCCTTCGGCGCGGCCGCCACGTCGATCTTGGGAGTTTGTTTGGTGGCCATGGCGGTCAGGTCTTCGCGGGAGCTGAAGCGGCGCCCACCGGCATGGGCGGCACGGCGCCGCTGGCGGCGCTGGCGGCGGCCGCGGCCGCCTTTTGCACGTCCGAAGCGCGCAGCAGCCGGGCCTTCATGGTGAAGTTGGCCACGCGCCGCCTGGGGTCGCGCGGGCCGAGCGCGATCGTGCCGGACGCGATCTCGACCAGGTCGGGCTTGGTCAGCCAGGGACTGTTGTTGCTCAGATTGCGCAGCAGTTGGGACACCCGCTCGTTCGATTGCGCGACGCCTTGCAGGGTGACGACCTGGTTCTCCTGCTTCAGGCTGGTCAGGTAGACGCCGTCCGGCAGTTGCCGAACCAGTTCGTTCACCAGGTGGACCGGCATGTTGCGATCGGCCTGGAGATCTTCCACGGCCTGCTGGCGCGCCCGCAGGGCGGCGATTTCCGCCTGCAGCGTGGCGATGTCCTTGATCTGGGCTTCCAGCCGCTTGATCTCGGTGGTGAGGATCGCGTTCTTGCTCTGCTGGTCCGCGATGCGCGCCGCGTACCAGGCATAGACGCCGCCGGCGACCAGGACGCCGGCCACTGCCGAGGCGAGCAGCGAGGCATAGAACGCTTCACGCCTGCGCTTGCGCGCGGCCTCGCGATGGGGAAGCAGGTTGATCAGGATCACTGCAGGAACCTCCGCATGGCCAGGCCGCACGAGGTGAGGTAGGAAGGCGCCTCGCGCCGCATCTTCTTCTCGCGCACCGCGGCGCCGACTTGCATGCCCTCGAACGGATTGGCGAGATTGCAGGGGAACGAGGTCTGCATCGTCACCACGTCGGTCAATCCCGGCAGCGCGGCGGACCCGCCGGCCAGCATCACGTAGTCGACCCGGTTGTGCGGCGTGCTGGTGAAGAAGAACTGCAGCGCGCGGGCGATTTCCTGGGCCATGCTCTCCACGAACGGCTTGAGCACGCCCGATTCATAGTCTTCCGGCAAGTCCCCGTTGCGCTTCTTGTTCTCGGCTTCTTCCGGCGAAAAGCCGTACTGGCGCACGATCATCTGGGTCAGCTGGGCGCCGCCGAACGCCTGGTCGCGGTCATACAGCACCTCGTCGTTGCGGATCACCTGCATGCTGGTGGTGAAGGCGCCCACCTCGAACAGGGCGACCATGGTGTCCACCCCCTGGTTGGGCAGGGACTGGATCAGTCGGCTGGCGGCCAGCCGCGAGGCATAGGATTCGACGTCGATGATGATCGGCTTGAGGCCCGCCGCCTCGGCCAGGCCCTGGCGATCCTGCACTTTTTCCTTGCGCGAGGCCGCGATCAGGACCTCGACATCGCCGGCCGAGGTGGAGCTGGGCCCGATGACGCAGAAGTCCAGGCTGACCTCGTCCAGCGAGAAAGGGATGTACTGGTTGGCTTCGGCCTCGACCTGGGTTTCCAGGTCCTGTTCGGTCAAACCGCCGGGCAGGATGATCTTCTTGGTGATGACGGCCGATGGGGGAAGCGCCATGGCCACGTTCTTGGCGCGCGTGCCGCTTTTCTTGACCACCCGGCGCATGGCCTCGGCGACCTCGTCGAACTTCTCGACGTTGCCGTCACTGATCCAGCCGCGCTCCAGCGGCTCGATGCCGCAACGCTCGAGCACCAGATTGCCGGCCTTGTCACGGCCGAGCTCGACCAGTTTGACGCTGGAGGAGCTGATATCCAAACCCAGCAGTGGCGCGGGCTGGCGGCTGAACAGTGACCCTGATGAGCTCAATTTCCGTCTCCTGAAACACCTTGTCTCCAGGCGTAACAAACTTAAGGTTTCACTTCAATGCTAACCGTAACGTCATTGTCGCGTAAAGGATTTTCCGTTTTGAGTCTGATTCAAGCGTTGCCAAAACCCGACGCCCGAATCCATCGTGACCGTAAGCACTCGGATGTAACTCTTACTCACTGCGGCTGACCTTGAATCCCGCCTGCACGGGCGGGCGGGAACAGGATTTTTATAATGACGTCCCGCCATGACCGGGCGCGACCTGGAGATCTATGCCTTCCGAACCCTCCGCCGACGAGCCCGGCGCGTCCTCTTCAGCCCGGGCACGGAGCAAGGCGCCCCGCGGCTGGGAGCGCGCCCTCCTGAGCGTGGGTCTCTGGGCCGCGGGGCTGGCGCTCGCGGGACTTGTTTCGATCGTCACCATCGCGGGCGTGGCCCTGGCCGTCGCCTATCCCAACTTGCCGGACATTTCCGACCTGTCGGACTACCGGCCCAAACTGCCGCTGCGGGTGTATTCGGCCGACGGCATGCTGATCGGCGAGTTCGGGGAAGAACGGCGCAATCTGACGCCGATCGCGCAAATCCCGAAGGTGATGAAAGACGCGGTACTGGCCATCGAGGACTCGCGCTTTTACTCCCACGGAGGGGTCGACTACCGCGGCCTGATCCGGGCGGCCCTGGCCAACCTGGGCCGGGTGAAAAGCCAGGGCGCATCGACGATCACCATGCAGGTCGCGCGCAATGTCTACCTGTCGTCGGAGAAGACGTTCACCCGAAAGCTTTACGAGGTCCTGCTCACGTTCAAGCTCGAACACCTGCTGAGCAAGGACCAGATCCTCGAGATCTATATGAACCAGATCTATCTGGGGAACCGCGCCTATGGATTCGCCGCCGCAGCGGACACTTACTTCGGCAAGGCGATGAAGGACCTGACGGTCGCCGAGGCGGCGATGCTGGCGGGCCTGCCCAAGTCGCCCTCGAGCAACAACCCGATCGCCAATCCCGAGCGTGCGCGGACGCGCCAGCTCTACATCATCGATCGCATGCTCGAGAACGACTTCATCACGCCCGAGCAAGCCGAGGCGGCCAGGAAGCAGGAGCTGAAGATCCGCAGCGGCGTGGACAACACCCGGGTGCACGCGGAGTACGTGGCCGAGACCGTGCGCCAGCTCGTGTACGCGCAATACGGCGACGAGGCCTACACGCGCGGCCTGAACGTCTTCACCACCGTCAGCGCCGTGCAGCAGGACGCCGCGTACCGGGCGCTGCGCAAGGGCATCATGGACTACGAGCGCCGCCAGATCTACCGCGGCCCGGAGGAATTCCTGGATCTGCCGGCCGCCGCGCAGGACCTCGAGGACGCGATCGATGACGCGCTGGCCGAGCATCCGGACAACGGCGACGTGATGTCGGCGGTCGTGCTCGAGGCCACGCCCAAAAAGATCCTGGCGGTGCGCCAGAGCGGCGAAAAACTCGAGATCACGGGCGAGGGCCTGCGGCCGGCGCAGTCGGGCCTGTCGGACAAGGCGCCGCCCAAGATCAGGATCCGCCGCGGCGCCGTCGTGCGCGTCGTCAAGACGGCCAAGGGCGCCTGGGAAATCACGCAACTGCCCGAAGTCGAGGGCGCCTTCGTGGCGCTCGACCCGCGCGACGGCGCCATCCACGCGATGATCGGCGGCTTCGACTTCAACAAGAACAAGTTCAACCACGTCACCCAGGCCTGGCGCCAGCCGGGATCGGCCTTCAAGCCCTTCATCTATTCCGCCGCGCTGGAAAAGGGTTTCACGCCCTCGACCGTGGTCAACGACGCGCCCCTGTTCTTCGACGCCGGCGTCACCGGGGGCCAGCCCTGGGAACCGAAGAACTACGACAGCAAGTTCGAAGGGCCGATGCCGCTGCACACCGCGCTGGCAAAGTCCAAGAACATGGTGTCGATCCGCATCCTGCAGGCGGTGGGCACGCAGAACGCGCAGGACTGGATCTCCCGCTTCGGCTTCGATGCCGAAAAGCATCCGCCCTACCTCACCATGGCGCTGGGCGCCGGCTCGGTGACGCCGATGCAGATGGCGACCGCCTATTCCGTGTTCGCCAACGGCGGCTACCGCATCAATCCCTGGCTGATCACCAAGATCACCGACCAGCGCGGCAAGACCCTGGTGGAAAGCCAGCCGCCGCTGCCCAACGAATCGGCGCGCGCCATCGATGCGCGCAATGCTTTCATCATGAGCCGCCTGCTGCAGGAGATCACGCGTGCGGGCACCGCGGCGCGGGCGCAGCGCGAGCTCAAACGGGTGGACCTGTACGGCAAGACCGGCACCACCAACGACTCGATCGACACCTGGTTCGCCGGCTACCAGCCCACCCTGGCGGCGGTCGTCTGGATGGGCTATGACACGCCCCGCTCGCTGGGCGACCGCGAAACCGGCGGCGGCCTGAGCCTGCCGATCTGGATTTCGTTCATGGAGACCGCGCTCAAAGGCGTGCCGGTGATGGAGCCCTCCGCGCCCGAGGGCGTGGTCAACGCCGGCGGCGAGTGGTACTACGAGGAATATGCGCGCGGCGGCGGCGTCGCCAGCCTGGGCGGCGGCCTATCCGACAACGGGGCACCGGCCGTGCCGGCCGCGCCTCGGGCGCCCGAGGACAAGAGCCTCATGAACTCCGATGGCCTGCCGCCCAGCCGTGCGCCCTCGCCCTCCGAGGAGCGCAGGAGCATCCTGGACCTGTTCAGGAACTAACGCGGTCCTTCAGGCGAACACCAGGGCGCGCCCGGCCTGTTCGGCGGCGTAGCGCGTCAGGTTGGCGAAGAACTCGCCATTGCCCTTGGTGTCGGTCCACTGCGCCCCGTCGAACTTGTAATGGAAGCCGCCCGCGCGCGCGGCCATCCAGATCTCGTGCAGCGGCTTTTGCAGGTTCACCACGATCTGGCTGCCGTTGGGAAACGTCAGCGTGACCATTCC
>JAMPXR010000169.1 GCA_023701085.1 Ramlibacter sp.
ATGGCGGGGAGCGCCACACGCAGCAATTCCAGGCGATTCCGGTGGCGGCCCAGGCCAGCCCGCTGCATCCGGGCGGCGTGATCGGCCTGGAGCGCCGCTACGCGGGCGCCGATCTGCGCTGGGCAGGGCAAGCCGATCTGGCGCAAGGCTCGCTGGAAGTGGTGGCGGGACTGGCCTATGACCTGATGCGCGAGCAACGCCGGGGCTGGCAGAACTTCTCGGGCGGGGTGCCCGGTGCGCAGGGCGAGCTGCGCCGTGACGAGGAAAACCAGGTCTGGAACCTCGACCCGTACCTGCAGGCGGTGTGGAGGTTCACGCCGCGCTGGAGCCTGACGGCTGGCGTGCGACGCGCCACGGTGCGCTTTTCGTCGGATGACCGTTTCATCACCGGCGCCAACGGCGACGACAGCGGCAGCGTGCGCTATCGGGCCACGCTGCCGGCAGTCGCTCTGATGTATGCCTGGTCACCGCAGCTGCACGCCTACGCGGCCGCCGGACGCGGCTTCGAAACGCCCACATTCAACGAGCTGGCGTATCGCCCCGACGGCAGCGCCGGCCTGAACTTTGCGTTGCGGCCCTCGCGCAGCCGCAACCTCGAGCTCGGCATCAAGGGGCGATCGGCGCCGGGCAGCCCGCTGCGGCAGGCGTGGAGCGCGGCCCTGTTCCACACGGCGACACGCGACGAGATCGTGGCGCAGACCAACAGCGGCGGCCGCAGCACGTTCCAGAACGCGGGCGCCACGCGGCGGCGCGGCCTGGAACTCGCCTGGGCCGCCACCTGGTCGCCCGCCTGGCAATTCCAGCTTTCGCAATCCTGGCTGGATGCCCGCTACGACGAGGCCTTCGCCACCTGCGGCGGCGCGCCTTGCCCCGTGCCCACGCTGCGCATCGCGGCGGGCAACCGGATTCCGGGCACCGCGCGGTCGATGTCGGCCGCCGAAATTGCATGGCAGCCGGCGCGCGGCTGGCGCGCGGGCGCGGAGCTGCGGCGCTCCGGCCGCGTCCAGGTCAACGATGCCAACAGCGAGGCCGCGCCGGCATTCACGACGCTGGCGCTGCACGCGGGGTATGTCTTCGACCTGCGCGGCTGGACCCTGTCGGCGCATGCGCGCATCGACAACGTGCTGGACCGGCGTTACGCCGGTTCGGTGATCGTGAACGAGGGCAACGGGCGCTACTACGAGCCGGCCCCGGGACGCAGCTTCGTGTTCCGGCTGGCCGGCCACTACGCCTTCTGAGTGGCCGGGGCGTGCGGCAGCGCCTTGAGGGCGAGCGCCGCATCCCGCACCAGACGCGGGCCGCGGTAGATCAGGCCGGTGTAGATCTGGACCGCGTCGGCGCCTGCCTGGATCTTGCTCACCGCGTCCTGCGCGCTCATGATGCCGCCCACGCCGATGATGGGAAACGCCTTGCCCAGCGTCGCGCGCAACTGGCCGATGACGCGGTTGCTCGCCTGCAGCAGCGGCGCGCCGCTCAAGCCCCCCGCTTCCTGCGCATGGGGCAGTCCTTGCACCGCTTCGCGGCTCGTCGTGGTGTTGGTGGCGATCACGCCATCCATGCCGTGGCGCTTGAGGGCCGCCGCGATGCCACCGATCTGCGCCGCATCCAGGTCGGGCGCGATCTTCACGAAGATGGGCACGCGCCGCCCCTGCTGGCGGGCCAGTTCCTCGCGCCGTTGCGCAATCGCGCCCAGCAGGCCGGCCAGGGCCTGGTCGTCCTGCAGCGAACGCAGGTTGCTGGTGTTCGGGCTGGAGATGTTGACGGTGACGTAGTCCGCGTGCGGGTAGACGCCCTCCAGGCAGACCAGGTAGTCGCTGGTGGCCTCGGTGATGGGCGTGACCGCGTTCTTGCCGATGTTCAGGCCCAGGATGCCGCCCTTGTCTCGGAACGAGGAGCGTTTGACGTTGGCGATGAAGGTCTCCAGGCCCTCGTTGTTGAAGCCCAGGCGGTTGATCAGCGCGTTCGCCTGGGGCAGGCGGAACATGCGCGGCTTGGGATTGCCCGGTTGCGGCCGCGGCGTGACGGTGCCCACCTCGATGAAGCCGAAGCCCAGCGCACCCAGGCCGTCGATGCAGCGGCCGTTCTTGTCCAGCCCGGCGGCCAGGCCGACCCGGTTGGGAAACGCCAGCCCCGCGAGCGTCACGGGATCGTCGATGCGGCCGCTGCGATAGGTCCATTCGAGCGGCGTTCCCTGCAGCCGCGACAGCGACTGGATGGTCAGCTCGTGCGCGGTTTCCGGATCGAGTCCGAACAGGAACGGGCGGGCCAGTGAATAGGGCAGCAGCGACATGGATAATTCCGGGTCAAGCGAGGAATTGTCTCAAATGACCCAGGACGAACTGAAAACACTGGTCGGTCAGGCGGCGCTGCAGTACGTGGTGGCCGGCGAGATCGTCGGCGTGGGCACCGGCTCCACCGTCAACAAGTTCATCGACGCGCTGGCGGCGATCAAGGACCGCATCCCGGGAGCGGTGTCGAGCTCGAACGCCTCCACCGAGCGGCTGCGCGCACTGGGCATCGCGGTGTTCGATGCCAACGAGGTGGGCGACATCCCGGTCTACATCGACGGCGCCGACGAGATCGATGGCCGCGGCTTCATGATCAAGGGCGGCGGCGCCGCGCTGACGCGCGAGAAGATCGTCGCCGCGCAGTCCGGACGCTTCGTGTGCATCGCCGACGAATCCAAGCAGGTGCAGGTGCTGGGCCGCTTTCCGGTGCCGGTGGAAGTCGTGCCCATGGCCAGTGCGCGCCTGGTGCGGCAATTCGCGGAAATGGGCGGGGCTGCCGCGGTGCGCCGCATGCCGGACGGACGGCCGCTGGTGACCGACAACGGCCAGCACATCCTGGACGTGAGCGGGCTGGCGATTTCGGACCCGCCGGGCTTCGAGCGCGAGGTGAACCAGTGGCCGGGTGTCGTGACCGTGGGCGTGTTCGCGCGCCAGAAAGCCGCCGTGTGCCTGCTGGCGACGGCAGCCGGCGTCAAGACGCTGGCGTTCTGATCAGAACTGGATGCCGGCGGGATTGTCGGCAGTCGCCGACGCAGCGGCCGGCGTCGCGGCGCGTGGCGCCGGCGCAGGCGCCGCGGCTCGCGCCGGCGGCACCGCCTGCTGCGCTGTCACCAGCGCCGTGGACGGCGGCGGCGCATAGCCCGCTGGCAACTGCGACGTCTTCGGATAGCCGGCCGCGTCCAGGAACTGGACCCATTCGGTTTCGGAAAAACCCTTGAGCTGCTGTCCGCCGATGGTGAGGAAGGGCAGGGACGGCGAGCCGCCCAGGCGCCTCAGCGCTTCGATGTCTTCCTGGGTCGTCACGGTCTTCTCCGTGAACGGAATGCCGCGCCCGGTGAGCAGGGCACGTCCCGACAGGCATGGATCGCAGGCGGGCCCGGTGTACAGGGTCACCGGGTAACGGCTCGCCGCCTGCCGCAACTCGAACGGCAGGGCGCTGTTCACGGCGCCGGACACCGGCACCGCGACCGCCGTTGCGCCGCCCGCGCGCGCGGCGCCCTCCAGTGGCGCCTTGTCCGAAAAGGTCACGCGTCCGTCTTGCCCCACGATCCGGTAAATCTGTTGCGCATTTGCATCGTTGCCACCGATTCCGGCGAGGATCAGGAGTCCCGACAACGCGGTGAGGGCGAGCAAGGGCTGGGCAAACAACATCTTCGTGGGCCTTTGGCAGTGACTTCGGTTCAAGCCATACCCTGGTGGCGAAGCAGCGCTTCCAGAGAGGGATCGCGGCCCCGGAAGGCCCTGAACGACTCTATCGCGGGCCGGCTTCCGCCGGGTTCGAGAATGGCTTGCCGATATTTTCGCCCGGTTTCTATGCTTGGCAAACCATCTTGTCCCATCGTTTCCTCGAATGCGGCATACGCATCCGCGCTCAGGACCTCGGCCCACTTGTAGCTGTAGTAGCCCGCCGCATAGCCGCCCGCGAATATGTGACTGAATGTATGCGCGGTGCGGCTGAACGCCGGCGGCTGGATCACCGCGACTTCATCGCGCACGCTGGCCAGCAGCGGCATGAAATCCTGCGCCGGGTCGTGCTCGGTGTGCAGCAGCATGTCGAACAGCGCGAACTCGATCTGGCGCAGCGTTTGCAGGCCGCTCTGGAAGTTCCTGGCCGCCAGCATCTTGTCGAACAGTTCGCGCGGCAGCGCGGCACCCGTTTCCACATGCGCCGTCATGTGCCGCAGCACGTTCCATTCCCAGCAGAAGTTCTCCATGAACTGGCTGGGAAGTTCCACCGCGTCCCACTCCACGCCGCTGATGCCCGACACATCGTGTTCGTTGACCTTCGTCAGCATGTGGTGCAAGCCGTGCCCCGATTCGTGGAACAGCGTGATGACGTCGTCGTGCGTGAGCAGCGGCGGCTTGCCGCCGACACCTTCGGCGAAATTGCAGACCAGGTGCGCGACGGGTGTCTGCAGGCTGCCGGAATCGGGGCGCAGCCAGCGCGCGCGCACGTCGTCCATCCACGCGCCGCCACGCTTGCCGGTGCGCGCCGCGGGGTCCAGGTAGAACTGGCCGACCAGCTCCGTGGAAAGGCGCTCGCCGTCGCGCCGTTCGCGTTCGATCCGGTAGAACTCGACCGATGGATGCCACACCGGTGCGACGTCCCGCCGGATCGTCACTTCGAACAAGGTTTCGACGATCTTGAACAGGCCCGCCAGCACCTTGGGCGCGGTGAAGTATTCCTTGACCTCCTGCTCGCTGAACGCGTAGCGCTCCTCCTTGAGCTTCTCGGCGACGTAGGACCAGTCCCAGGCCTGCGGGTCGGCGATGCCGAGTTTCGCGGCGGCGAACGCGCGCATGTCGGCCACGTCCTGTTCGGCGTAGGGCCGCGCGCGGCGGGCCAGGTCACGCAGGAAGTCGATGACCTGCCGCGGCGAACTGGCCATCTTGGGCACCAGCGACACTTCGCCGAAATTGCGGTAGCCCAGCAAGCGTGCCTCTTCCTGGCGCAGCGCCAGGATCTCGCCGATCAGTGGCGTGTTGTCGAACTTCGGATCGCCCTGGTCGCTGGCACGGGTCACGTAGGCGCGGTACATGCGCTCGCGCAGCGCGCTGCTGTGGGCGAACTGCATCACCGGCAGGTAACTGGGCATCTTCAGCGTGAGCTTGCAGCCTTCCTTGCCGTCCGCCTGCGCGGCCGCGCGCGCGGCCTCGACCACGTCCTGCGGCACACCGGCGAGCTCGCCCTCGCCGGCGTAGTACGCGAACGCATCGGTCGCGTCGAGCGCGTGCTCGCTGAACTTCTGCGCCAGTTCGGCCTGCCGCTCCTGGATGGCCGCGAAGCGCTCGCGCGCGGCGCCGGCGAGCTCCGCGCCACCCAGCACGAAATTGCGGATCGCGTTCTTGTGCGCCTGGCGCTGCTCCGCGTCCAGCGATTCGGGTGCGATGGCCTTGTACTTGGCGTACAGCCGCTCGTCCGAGCCCAGCCGGGTCCAGAAGTCAGTGACCTTGGGCAGCGCCTGGTTGTAGGCGGCGCGCAGCTCGGGCGTGTCCGCGACGTTGTTGAGATGGCTGACGACGCTCCAGGCGCGGCCCAGCCGCTCGGTGGCGGTGTCCAGCACCCTGGCGATGTCGGCCCAGCGGCTGGGGAATTCAGGACGGGTGACGCTCTCCAGGGCCGTATCGGCCTGGGCCAGCAGGCTGTCCATGGCGGGCGCGACGTGCTGCGGCTGGACCTGGTCGAACAGCGGAAGATCGGTGAAGTCGAGGAGGGGATTGCTCATTCGACGCATTTTGCGTCGGGCCGCGCGGAAACAAGGGTCGTGGGGGCTTGTGGCGGCGCCGCGACCCCTGCGCCCTGCTACGCGGCGGCGCGCTCGGCCGCTTCCAGCGTATTGACCAGCAGCATCGCGCGGGTCATCGGGCCCACGCCGCCGGGCACCGGGGTGATCCAGCCCGCCACCCGGCTGACGCCGGCGAAGTCGACGTCGCCGCAGAGCTTGCCCGCTTCGTCGCGGTTCATGCCCACGTCGATCACCACCGCGCCGGGCTTGACCATGTCGGCCGTCAGCACCTTGCGCTTGCCCACGGC
>JAMPXR010000170.1 GCA_023701085.1 Ramlibacter sp.
ACAGCTCCGTCAGGTTGCTCAGCTGCACCTGCGGCTGCAGTTCGTGCGGCCACAGGTGGTCCGATCGATTGACCCAGCCGGCCTGCATGCCGGCGTTCAACGCGCCCAGCGCATCCAGTGTCGCGTCGTCGCCCACATGCAGCACCTGCTCGGTGGTGAGGTCCAGCGCGCCGGCGGCCGCGTGGAAGATGCGCGGGTCGGACTTGCCCACGCCGAACTCGCGCGCCGAAAGGGCGGCCCGGAAATACGGGCCCAGGCCGACGCGCTGCAGGTCGGCGTTGCCGTTGGACACGCTCACCAGCGGGAAGCGGGCCGACAGGAACTGCAGCGAGGGCACGGCATCCTCGAACAGCGTCACGCGCTGCCGTTCGGCAAAAAAGACTTCGAAGGCCTGTTTCGCCAGCAGCGGGTTCTCGCCCGCGCGGTAGAGCGCCAGCCGGATCGACTCGCGGCGCACGGCGCTCAGGTCGTTCTTCAGGTCGGGCCGGCTCGCGGCCATGTAGTCGCGGATCTCGCGCAGCGCGGAGGGACTGGAGAACAGGGCGGCGGTCATGGGCGCGTGTTCGGACAGCCAGTCATGCAGCGCCTTCTCCGCCCTCTCGATGACGGGCCAGACGGGCCAGAGGGTGTCGTCCAGGTCGATCGAAATGGCCTTGACTCTCGAAATATCCAGCATCGTGCCTTCCAGCGAGCCGCCCCGCGAAGCCGGGAACGTTTCAGTGAGAATACCCGAATGGCCGCTTTCCCCTCCTTCCAGCAGGAACCCGAGTTCAGCCACGGCCGCGCGCCGGCCATCGCCGTCCTGTACTGCAACCTGGGCACGCCCGATGAACCCACGCCCGCCGCGGTGCGACGCTACCTCGCGGAATTCCTCACGGACCCGCGTGTGGTGGAACTTCCGGGCGCCCTGTGGCGGCCGCTGTTGCACGGCCTCATCCTGCCGTTTCGCGCCGGCAAGTC
The DNA here is from genome assembly GCA_023701085.1 of Ramlibacter sp. Lineage (GTDB taxonomy): Bacteria > Pseudomonadota > Gammaproteobacteria > Burkholderiales > Burkholderiaceae_C > Ramlibacter. Next base: position 961 of record JAMPXR010000170.1, read on the forward strand.
GGCCGCCAAGTACGCGAAGATCTGGTCCGCCGACGGCTCGCCGCTCTTGCTGTGGACCGACAAGCAGGCCAAGCTGCTGCAAGGCTGGCTCGGTGAGCATGGACATCGCGTGAAAGTGCGGTTCGCGATGCGTTATGGAAATCCCTCGATCGCCTCGCAGCTGGACGCGCTGAAAGCCGAAGGCGCCACGCGCATCCTCATCCTGCCCGCCTATCCGCAGTATGCGGGCAGCACCACCGCCAGCGCGATCGACGCCGTGGCCGCGTGGTCCGCGCGCATCCGCAACCTGCCGGAATTGCGCTTCGTCAATCGCTACCACGACGACCGCGGCTACCTGCAGGCCTTGGCGCGGCGCATCCAGGAGCATTGGCGCCAGCACGGCCGCGGTGACCACCTGGTCATGAGCTTCCACGGGGTGCCCGAACGCAGCCTGCATCTGGGCGACCCCTATCACTGCGAATGCCAGAAGACCGCGCGGCTGCTGGCGGCGCATCTCCTGCTCGACCCGGCAGCCTACACGCTGAGCTTCCAGTCTCGCTTCGGCAAGGCGAAATGGCTGGAGCCGCACACGGACGCCACGCTGCGCGCGCTGGCGCGGCGCGGGGTCGCTCGCGTGGACGTGGTCTGCCCGGGCTTCACGGCCGACTGCCTGGAAACGCTGGAGGAGATCGCCATCGAAGGCCGCCGGACCTTCCTGGCGTCCGGCGGCAAGGAACTCCACTACATCCCGTGCCTGAACGACGACCCCGCCTGGATCGCCGCGCTGGGCGCCCTGGCGCAGCGGCACCTGGCGGGCTGGCCCACCCAGGAGGCGCCGGATGCGGACACGCTGCGCGAATCGCGCGCCGCGGCTATGGCCAGCGGAGCGGCCCGCTAGCGGCGGCCGGCGCCGGCGCGGCCGCGCCATCGTGCCGCTCGATGAAAGACGCCACCAGGTCGAGCTGCTCGGGCACGTTCAGCGCCGGCGCATGGCCGCAGCCCGCGATCTCGACCACGCGCGCCAGACCCGCCAGGCCCGGACCCCGGCGCATCATCTCCTCGGTCGTCTCGCGCAGCACCAGATCCGACTCGGCGCCGCGCAAGCACAGCACGGGGATGTCGAGCGCGTCATAGTGCGGCCACAGCTCGTAGTCCCTGGGATGGTCGATGAACTGACGCACCATGGCCGGGTCGTAGTGCGGCGTGACGCGGCCGTCGGGCAAACGGCGCGCCGAGGTTTCGGTCAGCCGCCGCCACTGCGCGTCGCTCAGCCACCCGTAGGGCTTGTACACCTGACGGAAGAAGGCCTCCAGTTCCGCGATGGTCTCGAAAGCCGGCGGGTTGCCGGCATAGGCGCGGATGCGCGCCAGCGCCGGCTCCGCCAGCATCGGCGCGTTGTCGTTCAGGACCAGGCTCTTGATGCGGCCCTTGAGCTGGGGCTGCACCAGGCCCGCGGCGCACACCGTTCCGATGGACCCTCCCATGGACGTGCCGACCCAATGCGCCTCGCGGATGTCGAGCTGCTCGAACAGATCGGCCGCCAGCCTGGCATAGAAAGCCAGCGTGTATTCGTTGAAGGGGTCGCGGCTCCACTGGCTCAAGCCCCGGCCGAGCGTGTCGGGGCAGATGACTCGAAAGCGCGCCGACAGATGCCGCGCGAGTTCATCCATGTCGCGGCCGGTGCGCGCCAGGCCATGCCAGGCGATGACGGTGCGCCGGTGCTGCGAGCCCCATTCGGTGTAATGGATCTCGCGGCCGGCGCAGGTCGCGTAGCGGGAGCTGTACTGCATGGCAGGCACCTCTTGTGAATGACGTGGCGCGCCGCCCGCTCAGGCGCGGGGGCGCATGGCCCTGAGCCGTCCGACCACGCCCGTCGGAAAGTAATAGACGGAGAGCACGAACAGCAGCCCCAGCCACAGCAGCCAGCGGTCCGGCGAGAGCAGCGCGGACAGCCAGGGCAGCGCGGCGGTCGCGTCGCTGCCGAGCTTGAGCAGGTCCTGCAGGTAGCTCTGCGCCACCAGGAAAACGGCGGAGCCGATGGCCGCCCCGTAAATCGTCCCCATGCCGCCGATCACGACGATCAGCAGGACGTCCAGCATGATCTCGAACGAGAGCGATGTGTCCGGGCCGTTGTAGCGCAGCCAGATGGCGAGCATCGCGCCCGCCAGGGTCGCGAACAGTGCCGACAGGATGCTGGACGTCGTGCGATAGAGCACCACGCGGTAGCCGATCGCCTCGGCGCGGAACTCGTTCTCGCGGATCGCCTGCAGCACGCGCCCGAACGGCGAGTTCACGATGCGCAGCATCGCCAGCAGCAGCACCAGCGTCATGGCGAACAGCAGGTAATAGGTGATCAGCCGCCCATCGGGCGAGACGCCCAGGAACGGCGACTCCGAGAATTGATAGCCCGGAGACAGCACCTCGGGCATCTTGAAGGTCAGCCCGTCCTCGCCGCCCGTCAGGTCGGACAGCTGCGACGCGAGCGTCTGGAAGGCCGCCGCGAAGGCCAGCGTGATCATCGAGAAGAAGATGGCCCGCACGCGCAGCGAGAACAAGCCGATCGCCAGCGCCAGCACGAACGACAGGGTCAGCGCCAGCGCGGTTCCGAGCGCCACGGCGGTCCAGCCCGGGCCCATGCGCGTCGAGGCGATGGCCACGCCATAGGCGCCGATGCCGAAGAACATGGTGTGCGCGAAGCTCACGATGCCCGTGTAGCCGAGCAGCAGGTCGAAACTCGCCACCAGCACGATGAATATCAAAATCTTGGCGGCCACGTTCAGCGCCTTCACGCCGGGCAGCATGAACGGCGCGAGCGCGAGCGTGACCAGCAGCACCAGCAGCAGCGCCGCGAGCGCGCGATTGCGCGGCAGGTCGTGGGAAAGGAGCCGGGCGATCATCGTGACGGCCTATTTCGCGAGCGAGTACACGCCCTGCGGCCGCCACAGCAGGACGGCCATCATCAGCGCGATATTGGAAAACAGCGCCGCCGTGGGCACCAGGAAGCCGGTGTAGTTGGCCATCAGGCCGACCAGCAGCGCGCCGATCAACGCGCCGGTGGTGGAGCCGAGGCCGCCGATGATCAGCACGATGAAGATCAGGATGTTGACGTGGGCGCCCATCTGGGGAATCACCGCCTGCTGATACAGGCCCCACATCACGCCGCCCAGCCCGGCGAGCGCGCTGCCGGCCACGAAGACGCCGATGAACAGGATGCGGATGCGGTAGCCGAAGGCCTCGACCATCTCGCGGTCCTGCACGCCGGCCCGGATCAGCAGGCCGATCTTGGTGCGCGTGAGCGTCCACAGCAGCAGGGCAAAGACGGCGAGCCCCACCACCACCGCAATGACGCGGTACTTCTCGATCGCCGCGTCGCCGATGAACAGGCTGCCGCGGATGGCCTCGGGCAGGGGCATCGCGATCTGAAGCGGTCCCCAGATCACCTTGATCAATTCCTCGCCGATGATCATGCCGCCCATCGTGATGAGGATCTGCTTGAGGTGGTTGCCATACACCGGCCGCACGATGAAGCGTTCGAACGCCAGACCGACGGCTGCGGCCACCAGCATCGCGACGACCATGGCCGGCAGCACGGCAAGCATGTTCATCCACAGGCTGCCCGAAGCCGTGTAGTCGCCCATGGCTCCAAGCACGCTCATGGCCACATAGGCACCCAGCGCGATGAAAACGCCATGCCCGAAATTCAGCACGTCCATCAGGCCGAACACCAGCGTGAGGCCGGAGGCGATGATGAAGATGATCATCCCCATGGCCAGGCCCGCCACGGTCAGGGTCAGCCAGGAGGAAAACGAGCCGACGAATGGGAACACGGCCAGCGCGAGCAGCGGCACCAGCGCGACCGGTTTCCAGTCGAGGTCCTTGAACCGGTTCATCGCGCCCTCCTGCTTGGCGCCTGGCGTGCCGCGCTGCTCCGAAGAGGCGGCCGTAAGCGGTCCCACGCCGCTCACAGCGCCAGCCCCAGCAGCTCGTGCTGCAGTTCCTCGTTGTCCGCCAGTTCCTTCATCGGGCCCGCATGCACGACCTGCCCGTTGTCCATCACGGCCACGGTATCGCCCAGCCGCCTGGCGAAGTTGATGTTCTGCTCCACCAGCAGGATGGTGACGCCGCTTGCCTTCAGCTGCGCGAAGGCATCGATCATGTTGTTGATGATGGCCGGCGCCAGGCCTTTGCTCGGCTCGTCCACGATCAGCATCTCGCGCGGCTCCACGATCGCGCGCGCCACGGCCAGCATCTGCTTCTGCCCGCCCGACAGCTTGCCCGCAGGATGGTTCCAGAACTGCTGGACCGCCGGGAACAGCATGAAGATCCATTCCAGGCGCTCACGGTCCATCTGCGCCGCGTTCTTCGCCGAGCGCGCGGCCAGCAGCATGTTCTCCCGGACCGTCAGGTTGGCGAAGATGCCCATGTTTTCCGGCACATAAGCCACGTTGTGCATGGCGATCTGCGGCGTGGACCAACGCGTGATGTCGCGGCCGTTGAACTCGACGCGGCCCTTCGAGGCGCGCCACAGGCCCATGATGGTGCGCAAGGTCGTGGTCTTCCCCGCGCCGTTGCGTCCCAGCAGCACGGTGAGCTGTCCGCGCGGCACTGCCAGATCGACGCCGTGCAGGATGTGGTACGCGCCGATGTGCGTGTGCACGCCCTCGAGCGTGAGCAGGTTCTCGTTCATTGCTGCACGCTCCTTTCCCGAACCTCACTCCCGCCCCCACGACGGGGCGGGCTGGGGTGGTGGGGCGTCCCCTCTTGCGCCGAGGTGTCCTGGGACGAGACCCCCAGGTAAGCCTCCTGGACGATCGGAGAGGCAATCACCGTCGCCGGGTCGCCGTCGGCGACCAGCGTGCCGTTGTGCAGCACGATGATCCGGTCGGCCAGCTCGCGCACCACGTCCATCTTGTGCTCCACCAGCAGGATGGTCTTGCTCTTGTCTTCCTTGAGCTTGCGGATCAGGTCCAGGATCACCGGCGCCTCCGCGTGGTTCATGCCCGCGGTCGGTTCGTCGAACATGAACACCGAGGGTTCCAGCGCCATGAGCAGCGCGACCTCCAGCTTGCGCTGATCGCCGTGCGGCAGGCTGGCCACCAG
>JAMPXR010000171.1 GCA_023701085.1 Ramlibacter sp.
GATGCCGGCGGGAGAGGCCGTGGTGCCCGGCGCCACCGTCGGCCACACCGCCTTGAAGTCGGGCCACAGCAGCGCGTTGTCAACGCCGCCGAGCTCGGGAACCGAGTGCGCGCGCATCCACCACAGGGCCGTGAAGAAAGCGCCGAAGAACATCACTTCGGAGAAGATGAACCAGCTCATGCTCCAGCGGAACGACAGGTCGACCTTGCGGCCGTAGCTGCCTTCCTCGCTCTCGGCGATCGCGTCCCGGAACCATTGGAACAATACGGCGAACAACCACGCCAGGCCCAGGAACAGCGCGTACTTGCCCCAGGTCGCGCCGTTGATCCACTGGGCCCCGCCGAACGCGATCCAGAACAGCCCGAATGCCGCCAGCACCGGATGGCGCGAGGGGCTGGGGACGAAGTAGTAAGGCGTGCGGCCTGGAGTGCTGGTGCTCATCTGAACTCCTGATTTCGGTTTTTTTCCTGGAACGCATCGAAGGGATCACCCGCCGGCCACCCAGTTGACCAGCAGCACGAGTCCGACGACGAACAGCGCCGCCGCCCCGATGCCGACTGCCACGATGTGGAGCGGGTTGAGCTTGCGCAGGTCGTCCTGGTACGCGCTGTTCTTGCGAATGCCGATGAATGACCACGCCACCGCCTTGACCGTTTGCAGCACGCTCATGGCACGGTCAGATCGGCGCCGGCGGCGTCTTGCCGCCGACTTCGAAGAAGGTATAGGACAAGGTGATCGTCGTCACGTCCTTCGACAGCCTGGGGTCGATCACGAACGCGACGGGCCACTCCTTCTTCTCGCCCGGCTCCAGCACGTACTGCTTGAAGCAGAAGCATTCCAGCTTGTTGAAATGCGCCGCCGCCTGGCGCGGCGCGTAACTGGGGATCGCCTGCGCCGCCATGCGCCGGTCCTGCACGTTCCGGAATTCGTACATCACCGTGGCCAGCTCGCCCGGGTGGACCTGCAAGGAGCGCCGGGCCGGCCTGAACTCCCAGGGGCCGCGCGAATTGGCATCGAACTCCACGGTGATCGTGCGGCTCCGGTCGACCTGGGAATTGTCGGGTACCCGCACGTCGCGGCCCGCGGCGCCGCCGCCGGGGACCTGCCGCTCCGACAGCGACAGGATGTTGATGCCGGTCAGCTCGCAGATGTGCTTGTAGATGGGAATCAGCGCATAGCCGAAAGCGAACATGCCGGCCGCGATCACGGCCAGCTTGCCCAGCATCCTGAGGTTTTCGCTGCGGGCGCTCATGTCAGTTCAATGCGACAGCAGCGCCATCTTGGCGACGAAGCCGGCCAGGAACACGGCGGCGATCGAAGCCAGCACCAGTGCCAGGCGCAGGTTGCTCTTCTTCTGCTCGGGGGTCATGCGGGGCGTCTCCCGTCAGCGATAGCTGCCGTCAGGCTGCTCTTGCGGCGGCGGCATGTGCAAGCCCGCGGCGTGCAGCCCCGGCTGCGGCACGCCCGGCGCGTGCGCGACGGGATGCACGCGCGCGTCCAGCACGCGGGTCGCCGTCACATCCAGCCGCGGCGGCGTTTCGAAGGTGTGGAAGGGCGCGGGCGAGGGGACTTCCCACTCGAGCCCTTCGGCGCCCTTGCCGTCCGCGTCGTTCCAGGGGCGCTGCGGGGCGCGCTCACCCTGGCCGCGCATGCACGGCAGCACGACGAAGAAGAAGAAGTACACCTGCGCCAGGCCGAAGGCGAAGCCGCCCACCGACGCCACGGCGTTGAAGTCCGCGAACTGCATCGGATAGTCGGCATAACGGCGCGGCATGCCGGCCAGGCCCAGGAAGTGCATCGGGAAGAAGGTGACGTTGAACGCGATCAGCGACCACCAGAAATGGATCTTGCCGCGCGTTTCGTTGTACATCACGCCCGTCCACTTGGGCACCCAGTAGTAGAAGCCGGCGAACATCGCGTACAGCGAACCGGCCACCAGCACATAGTGGAAATGCGCTACCACGTAGTAAGTGTCCTGCAGCAGGATGTCGATCGGGGCCATCGCGACGATCAGGCCGGTGAAGCCGCCCATCGTGAAGACGAAGATGAACCCGACGGCGAACAGCATCGGCGTCTCGAAGGTCATCGAGCCCTGCCACATGGTGGCGATCCAGTTGAAGATCTTCACCGCCGTGGGCACCGCGATCAGCATGGTCGCGTACATGAAGAACAGCTGGCCGGTCACCGGCATGCCGGTGGTGAACATGTGGTGCGCCCAGACGATGAACGACAGGATGGCGATCGAGCTGGTGGCGTACACCATGGAGGCGTAGCCGAACAGGCGCTTGCGCGAGAACGCCGGAACCACCTGGCTGATGATGCCGAAGGCCGGCAGGATCATGATGTAGACCTCGGGGTGCCCGAAGAACCAGAAGATGTGCTGGAACATCACCGGGTCGCCGCCGCCCGCGGGATTGAAGAAGGTGGTGCCGAAGTGGCGGTCGGTCAGCGTCATGGTGATCGCGCCGGCGAGCACCGGCATCACGGCGATCAGCAGGTAGGCCGTGATGAGCCAGGTCCAGCAGAACATCGGCATCCTCATCAGCGACATGCCGGGCGCCCGCATATTCAGGATGGTCACGATGATGTTGATCGATCCCATGATCGACGAGGCGCCCATGATGTGCAGCGCGAAGATGCCGGCGTCCATCGACGGCCCCATCTGCAGGGTGAGCGGGGCGTAGAAGGTCCATCCGGCGGCGGGCGCGCCGCCGGGCATGAAGAACGAAGCCGCCACCAGGATGCCGGCGGGCACCAGCAGCCAGAAGCTGAAGTTGTTCATGCGGGCGAAGGCCATGTCGGCCGCGCCGATCTGCAGCGGGATCATCCAGTTCGCGAAACCCACGAAGGCCGGCATGATGGCGCCGAACACCATGATCACGCCGTGCATCGTGGTGAGCTGGTTGAACAGTTCCGGATTGACCAGCTGCAGCCCGGGCTGGAACAGTTCGGCGCGGATCAGCAGGGCCAGCACGCCGCCGAACATCAGCATGAAGAAGGCGAACAGCAGGTACAGCGTGCCGATGTCCTTGTGGTTGGTGGCGAACACCCAGCGGCGCCAGCCGTGCGGGTGCGCATGGTGCTCGTCGTGTGCGAGTTCGTGAGGGTCGAGGACGGCGCTCATCTGTTTTCCTTGCTTGTGGTGCTCGAGGGCGCGCTCACTTGCGCTCGGCCAGGACTTCCGCGGGCTGCACGATCTGCCCGGTCTTGTTGGACCAGCTGTTCTTCGTGTAGCTGATCACCGCCGCCAGCTCGGTATCGGACAGCTGTTTCCAGGGCGGCATGGCGCCCTGCCCGTTCAGCACGATGTGGATCTGCTTGCCCTTGTCGGCGTCGAGCACGACCGGCGAGCGGTCCAGCGGCTTGATCGGCCCGGCACCCGCCCCGCTGGCCTGGTGGCAGGCGGCGCAGTTGGCCGCGTAGACCTTCTCGCCGCGCTTGAGCAGGTCGTCCAGCGCCCAGACCTTGTTCGGGTCGTCCAGCCGGGCCGCCATCTGCTTCTTCTGGGCCTCCACCCAGCCGCTGTACTCCTGCGCCGACAGGACCTTCACGTGGATCGGCATGTAGGCGTGCTCCTTGCCGCACAGCTCGTAGCACTGGCCGTAGAAGTCGCCGGTCTTTTCGCTGCGGAACCAGGTGTCGCGCACGAAGCCCGGAATGGCGTCCTGCTTGACGCCGAGCGCGGGCACGCCCCAGGCGTGGATGACGTCATTGGCCGTGGTGATGATGCGCACCTTCTTGTTGACGGGGACCACCAGCGGGTTGTCGACCTTGAGCAGGTAGTCGTCGGGCACCTGGCCCCGGGCGCCGTCATTGGACATGTCACGATGCGCGCCATCCAGTGTCGACAGGAAGGAAACGCCTTCGCCCTCCCCCTTGAGGTAGTCGTAGCCCCACTTCCACTGGTAGCCCGTGGCCTTGATGGTGATGTCGGCGTTGCTGGTGTCCTTTTGCGCCACCAGCACCTTGGTCGCGGGCAGCGCCATGCCGATGACGATGAGGAACGGAATGACGGTCCAGACGATCTCCACCGTCACCGACTCGTGGAAATTCGCCGCCTTGTGGCCGACCGACCTGCGATGCTTCCAGATCGAATAGAACATCACGCTGAACACGCCGATGAAGATGACCGTGCAGGTAATGAGCATGAACCAGTGCAGCCAGGCTTGCTCCGACGCGATGCGGGTGGCGGCGGCGTGCAGGTTGAGCTGGCGCACGGCCGGTCCGCCCGGCAGGTCGCCCACGGCGTGCGCCGCCGGGGCCGCGAGGGCGAGCAGCGTCGCGGCCGTCCAGTAGTTGTTGCTCTTCATGGTTTTCACTGACTTGAACCCTCGATCAAAATCCCGCCTCCCGCCGGGCCGTCTCCCGCGCCCGCCCGCACTGCCTTGTCACCGACGCTACGCCTGGCGCAACGCCGTTCTGATCTCCCGCGCCAGCAGCGGCCTGAACTCGGGACGCAGGTGGCGTCCCACATTCACCCGCCGGCCCCGCGCCGACAGCTCGACCAGCGAGCGGTCGTCCGCGCCGGGCTCGACCCGAACCCAGTCGCGATCGAACTCGGTCCGCTGCATGCGGCCCGCGTCCTCCAGTTCCACCACCAGCCGCCGCTCCTGCAGCGAGATGGTCTCGCCGTCGGCCGCATGCCGCGCATACGCCAGGAATGCCGCACCGACCGCCGCCAGTTCGAGCGCCGCGAACGCAAGGACCAGCACGGCCCCCTGAGACCAGAAAAGGACGCCGATGCCGAGCGACACGGCGCACAGCAGGCCATAAAGCCGGCCCAACTGGGCGGGCGTGGCGGCGCAGTTGCGCTTCAGGGACCAGCGGATGTTCCGGCCCTGGACAGTGGCGAAGCGAAATACCGGATTCGGCACGGTGACGCTGAAAATCGGCGATTGTAGCGCGGCTCTTCAGCCACATCTTTGTCCGCCGCGTATTGACCTTTGGCAAACGAACGGTAAGTCAGCCGCCCCGGTTCTTGCTCGAACGCAACATGGCGCGCAAATCTTCGAGCGGGACCGCCGTCTGCTCGCCCACCCCGGCCCTCGGGGCCGGCTTGACCGCGTGGCCGTAGATGATTTCGAACGTCAACGCGAGCCGGCCGTCGGGCTGACGCAGCGTCCGCGCCAGTTCGTCCTGCAGGCGCTGCTTCCAGCCCCGGCCGCGCAGGGCCGGGAAGCGCCCCGGGTGAAGGTTGGCGCCCAGCTCCCGCAATTCGGCCAGCAGGCGCTGCGGCGACTCCCAGCTCAGCGTGATGCGCTCCATGTCCATCACCGGATCGGCGAAGCCCGAATGCACCAGCATGTCGCCCCAGTCGTGCATGTCGGTGAAGTCATGCGCGGGCGGCGGCCAGTCCAGGGCCCGATAGACGCCGCGCAGTTCGCGCAGCGTGTCCGGCCCCAGGCAGGAAAACATCAGGAAGCCGCCCACGGACAGCGCCCTGTGCCACTGCTCGATCAGCATGTGCGGCTGCGCCGCCGTGTGCAGCGCCATATTGGCCCACAGCATCTGCACCGCGCCCGGCGGGACCGGCCCGTGGTGCAGGGCCGGCGCCGTCCAGCGCCGCCACCAGGGCCGGGCCAGATGAGCGAGCGCGAGCCGGGCGTGCTCGGGCCCGGTTTGCGCGACATAGCATTCGGCCGCGGGATAGCGCCGCTCCAGCAGCGCGTGGGCGGCCAGGCCGCCGCGCACCGGTTCCCAGTCGGCCCAGGCCCGGGGCTGCAGCCGGATCCACTGCAGCCTGTCTTCCATGCGGCGCGCCACTTCCTCGTGCAGCCAGGGCGAGCGCGCGGGCGCCACGGCTTGCCAGCGGGCGGCGGCGGCGGAGTCGATGGTGGGCGGGCGCTCGGCGGTCATGGACAAGGTCTGGGCGAGTATATTGATTCGATGCTCGAGCGCCTGATCGACGCGATGGCGGCTGCCGTACCCGGCCAGTGCGCGGTGTGCCGCGCCTGGCCGGCCGAGCCGGTCTGCGCCCGATGCATCGCGCGCTTCGCGCCGGCGCGGCCGCGCTGCCGGCGCTGCGCCCTGCCCGTCCC
>JAMPXR010000172.1 GCA_023701085.1 Ramlibacter sp.
CCGGGCCAGCTCGTGGGCGACTTCGTGGCCGGCCGGCCGTCGACCGGGCTCGGCAGCGTCCAGCCGTCCTACACGCCCGGCGTGACGCTGGGCGACCTGCACGGCGCGCTGCCGGCCTTCGCGATCGAGGCGCTGCGCGAAGCCCTGCCGGCATTCGGGCGCAAGCTCAAGGGATTCGACATGCCCGACGCGGTGCTGACCGGTGTGGAGACGCGCACGTCCTCGCCGCTGAGGATGCCGCGCGGCGAGGATTTCCAGAGCCTGAACGTGCGCGGCCTGTACCCGGCCGGCGAAGGGGCCGGCTATGCCGGCGGCATCCTGTCGGCCGGGGTGGACGGCATCAAGGCCGGGGAGGCGGTCGCACTGCAAATGGCCGCTTCGCTGCAGGCGGCGCATGGCGGATCGCATCCGCCGTGACCGCCGAGCAGGGCCTCACGCCCCCTGCAGCCGCGCGATGCGCTCCTCGATCGGCGGGTGCGTGGAGAACAGCTTGCCCACGCCCGAGGTGATGCCGAAAGCCTGGATGCTCTTGGGCAGTTCGCCCGGCACCATGCCGCCCAGGCGCGCCAGGGCGTTGATCATGGGCTGCTTGCGGCCCAGCAATTGGGCCGAGCCGGCGTCGGCGCGGAACTCGCGCTGGCGCGAGAACCAGGCCACGATGATGGCCGCCAGGAAGCCCAGCAGGATGTCCAGCACGATGGTGCTCACGTAATAGCCGATACCGGGGCCCGAACGATCGCTGCCGCGGCTGAGGAAACTGTCGACCGCGTAGCTGATCACGCGCGACAGGAACACCACGAAGGTGTTCATCACGCCCTGGATCAGGGTCATGGTCACCATGTCGCCGTTGGCGATGTGGGCCACTTCATGGCCGATGACGGCCTCGACTTCCTCGCGCGTCATGCCCTGCAGCAGCCCGGTGGAAACAGCCACGAGCGCGCTGTTCTTGAACGCACCGGTGGCGAAGGCGTTGGGTTCGCCCTCGAAGATGCCGACCTCCGGCATCCCGATGCCGGCCTGGTTGGCGAAGCGGCGCACGGTTTCCACGATCCACGCTTCGTCCTGGTTGCGCGGCTGCTCGATGACCTGCACGCCGGCGCTCCATTTGGCCACGGGCTTGGAGATCAGCAGCGAAATGATCGCGCCGCCGAAGCCCATGATCGCGGCAAAGACCAGCAGCGCGCCCAGATTCAAGCCATTGGCCGTGAGGTAGCGGTTCACGCCCAGCAGGCTGGCGACGATGCCCAGCACCACCACGACAGCCAGGTTGGTGAGCACGAACAGAACGATACGTTTCATGGAATCTCCGAAATGGACGCAGTTGACCCGGCGCAGATGAGGTTCGCCGGCCCCGATTCAAGACCGCCGCGCGCCCCGCCCGCGGGGTCCGTTTGGCTTCAGCGGCGCCCCGCCGGACGGAAGACAAGGGCGTCATCATAGAAGGAAACGTCCTGGTTGCCGGGCCACCAGCCCGGAATGCCCAGCAGCGGCAATGGCGTGAACGGCTTTTCGGCCAGCCGGCCCGCGCCCAGTTCGTCGGCCAGCCAGCCATCGAGCCCAGCGGGCGGTGCCGACGCGGCGTTGGCGCGCCAGACATGGGCGGTGAGGTCCTTGCGCGGTGACACCAGCTTTTCCAGCAGCGCATGGCCGAACACCACCAGCCGCGCTTGCGTCCACAGCGGGCGCCCGTCCACGAACAGCCGGCGCCAGTCGCGCGCCCGCAGGGCCTGCCACAAGGCAGGCGGCGCGGCCAGCAGCGCACCGTTCTCGTCGAACAAGGTGAGCGCGTCCCGCACCGCACCGCGCCGCGGCCCGACCCCGTCGCGCGCGATCTGGGCCGACTGCAATTCGTTGATACGGCGCTTGGCGCGCGGAAAGCGCAGCCAGACCAGGCCGTTGAAGAAGTCGTGCAGGTTGTCCCGCGTCGGAACGCAGCCGGTGCGGGCGACGAAGGCCTCGTAGGCCTGCCCCGCCGGCAAGGCGGACGCGGCGACGAATGCCGGAATCCCGGCCGGCGCCTGGCGCGCCAGATCCGACAGGGCCGCCGCAACGTCCGATCCCTGCGCGATCGCTTGCTGCCCCAGGGCCAGCCAGGGGGCGTAGGGCGCGAACCAAGGCTGCCGCGGGTCCAGCGCGGCGAGTTGCCCCGGCGGCGAGCTGCTCACGCGGCGGGCGACGTGAACTGGACCTTGCTCGGCCGCTTTTCGGGAGTCAGCACGAACAGCTCGGGATGTTTTCTGAACAACTTGAGGGAGCTCGCGCTCTTGCCCAGCAGCTTGCCGGAGCGCAGCAACTGCGCGGCCTGATTGAGCTCGACCCTGCCTCCGCTGGCCAGTTCCGGCACGGCCTGCAGGATGCGCTGCACCTCCTCGGGCAGCGCCGGCGCCCCCGCTGCCCGCGCCACCGCGCGCCGCGGCGCCCGTTCGCGCGACTTGGAAGCGGCCGCCGGAGTCCTGTGCTGGATGTCGGTGAAGTCGTCGTACACCGCGGTGGTTTCCTCGCCTGTCTTGCCCAACTGGCCGATGCCGCAGACGCGGCAGCCCTTCTCCCGCAGGCGTATCACCAGCGGCGCGAAGTCCGAATCGGAAGACACCAGCACCACCAGGTCCGGCCGCTCGGCGATGACCAGATCGATGGCGTCGACCGCCAGCGCGATGTCGGTGCTGTTCTTGCCGGCGGATAGATTGACCATGGGCCGCACCCGCAGCCGCTTGAACAGGGCCTGCTGCTTGACGGCCGTCTCGGCATTGCAGTAGGCCCGCCGCACATGGATGGCGCCGTGCTCGGCCGCCGTGCGCTGCACCGCCTGCTCGATCACGTCGCCCGAAACGTTGTCCGCATCGATCAGCAAGGCCACACGTTGGGCTTGCGTCATACGAACCTCCATCGCAGGGGTTCCCCACCGGCCAGCGCCTTGAGCCGTCCCTCGCCGAAGGGGAAGCTTTCGGGCGGCGTCCAGCTCTCGCGCCGCAGGGTGACGGTCCCGCGATTGCGCGGCAGGCGGTAGAAATCCGCACCGTGGAAACTGGCGAAGCCTTCCAGCCGATCCAGCGCATTCGCCCGGTCGAACACCTCGGCGTACAGCTCCAGCGCCGCGTGCGCCGTGTAGCAGCCGGCGCAGCCGCTGGCGTGCTCCTTCAGGTGCGCCGCATGCGGCGCGCTGTCGGTGCCCAGGAAGAACTTCGGACTGCCGCCGGTCGCCGCTTCCACCAGCGCCAGCCGGTGCGTCTCGCGCTTGAGCACGGGCAGGCAGTAGTAGTGCGGCCGGATGCCGCCGGTGAAGATCGCGTTGCGGTTGTACAGCAGGTGATGCGCGGTGATCGTGGCGGCCACGAAGCGGTCCGCATCGCGCACATACTGCGCCGCCTCACGCGTGGTGATGTGCTCGACCACGATCTTCAGCTGCGGAAAGTCGCGCCGCAGGGGAACCAGCTGCGTTTCCAGGAACACGGCCTCGCGGTCGAACAGGTCCACGGCCGGGTCGGTCACCTCGCCATGCACCAGCAGGGGCAGCCCTTCGCGCTGCATCGCTTCCAGGGTCCGGTAGGTCTTGCGCAGGTCGGTCACGCCCGCGTCGCTGTGGGTGGTGGCTCCCGCCGGGTAGAGCTTGACGGCGACCACGCCAGCGTCCCTGGCGCGCCCGATCTCCTCGGACGGCAGACTGTCGGTCAGGTACAGCGTCATCAAGGGCTCGAACTGCGCGCCGGGCGGCAGCGCGGCGCGAATGCGCTCCCGGTAGGCGACGGCCTGCGCGGCGGTGGTCACGGGCGGCTTGAGGTTGGGCATGACGATCGCGCGTGCGAACTGGGCCGCCGTGTGCGGCACCACCGTCTTCAAGGCGTCCCCGTCGCGCAGGTGCACGTGCCAGTCGTCGGGGCGGATGATCGTGATTTCCTGCGTCATGGCGCCATTGTCGCCCCACCCTTCGGGGCAGCCGCGGAACCGGCTTTGCCGGGCCGCTGGCTGCGCCCCCCAGTGGGGGGAGGCGGCGCAGCCGCTTCGGGGGGCGTCTTCAATGCGCGAGGATCTTGTTCAGGAAATCCTTGGTTCTCGGCTGGCGGTTCTCGGGGTGGCCGAAGAACTCTTCCGTGGAGCAGTCTTCCAGGATGCGGCCGCCCACGTCGATGTAGATCACGCGGCTGGCCACCTTGCGCGCGAAGCCCATCTCGTGCGTGACCACCATCATGGTCATGCCTTCCCTGGCGAGCGACACCATCACGTCCAGCACCTCGCCCACCATCTCGGGGTCCAGCGCCGAGGTGGGCTCGTCGAACAGCATCACGATCGGGTCCATCGACAGCGCGCGGGCGATGGCCACGCGCTGCTGCTGGCCGCCGGACAGCTGGCCGGGGAACTTGTCCTTGTGCGCCATCAGCCCGACCCGGTCCAGCATCTTCAGTCCGCGCGCCAGCGCCTCTTCGGGGCTGCGGCCCAGCACCTTGATCTGCGCGATGGTCAGGTTCTCCGTGACGGACAGGTGCGGGAACAGCTCGAAATGCTGGAACACCATGCCCACGCGGCTGCGCAACTTCGGCAGGTCGGTCTTCGGGTCGTGCAGGGGAACGCCGTCGACGAAGATCTCGCCCTTCTGGAAGGGCTCGAGCGCGTTGACGGTTTTGATCAGCGTCGACTTGCCCGAGCCGGAAGGCCCGCACACCACCACGACGTCGCCCTTGTCGATGTTCACCGAACAATCGGTGAGCACCTGCACCGCCCCGTACCACTTGGAAACGTTTCTGATCTCGATCATGGCATGACTCATCGTGTGCTCTCCAGTTAGTCAAGGGGCCACCGCGGAACCGGCTTTGCCGGGCCGCTGGTGGCGCCCCCTTGAGGGGGAGGCGCCGCAGGCGCTTCGGGGGTGGGCTCATTCAGCGAATGATGGCGATTCTCTTGTGCAGGCGCTTGACGAACCATGACAGCGTGTAGCAGATGACGAAGTAGACGGCGGCCGCCAGCAGGTAGGACTCGATCGGGCGACCGAAATTCTTGCCCGCGGCGTCGAAACCCTTGAGCAGGTCGTAGGCCCCGATCGCGTACACCAGCGATGTGTCCTGGAACAGGATGATGGTCTGCGTCAGCAGCACCGGCAGCATGTTGCGGAACGCCTGGGGCAGCACGATCAGCTTCATGTTCTGGCTGTAGGTCATGCCCATGGCCTGGCCGGCATACACCTGCCCGCGCGGGATCGACTGGATGCCCGCGCGCATGATCTCGCTGAAGTAGGCCGCCTCGAAGGCGATGAAGGTGATCACGGCCGAAATCTCGGAGCGGTAGTTCTCGCCCAGGCGATACGGGAACAGTGCGTAGAACGCCGCCGGCATCAGCAGGTAGAACCACAGGATCACCATCACCAGCGGGACGCTGCGCATGCCGTTGACATAGATCGCGGCGGGGGCCTCCAGCACCTTGTTCCCCGACAGCCGCATCAGCGCGAGCAGCGTGCCGAAGATGACGCCGCCGACGGTCGCCACGGCGGTCAGCAGGAGGCTGAAGTACAGCCCCTTGAGCAGGAAGGCGCGGATCAGCTCCCAGTTGTAGAACGAGAAGTCGATATCCACTTCAATGTCCCCCGGCACCCGCGTCGGCGGAGGCGATGAAGCCGGGCACGCGCGTCTTCTTCTCGATCAGCGCCATGAGGCGGTTGATGGCGAACGCCGACACGACGTAGAGGGCCGTCACCGCCAGGTAGATCTCGATGCCGCGCGAGGTTTCCTCCTGCGCCTGCATCGCGAACATGGTCAGCTCGGAGATCGACACCGCGAAGGCGACCGATGAATTCTTGAAGATGTTCATCGACTCGCTGGTGAGCGGCGGGATGATGATGCGGTACGCCATCGGCAGCAGCACGTAGCGGTAGTACTGCACGGTGGTGAAGCCCATCGCCATGCCGGCGTAACGCTGGCCCTTGGGCAGGGCCTGGATGCCGGCGCGCACCTGTTCGGCGATCCGCGCCGAGGTGAAGAAGCCCAGCGCGAACAC
>JAMPXR010000173.1 GCA_023701085.1 Ramlibacter sp.
AAGGAAAAGGGGCTGCGCGATGCGCAGCCCCTTTGCACTTTCTTGGCGGAGTGGACGGGACTCGAACCCGCGACCCCCGGCGTGACAGGCCGGTATTCTAACCAACTGAACTACCACTCCGCGTCGGTGTCGCGTTCACTCCAACGGAGTCAAGTGCGACAAACTTGGCGACCCTACGGGGATTCGAACCCCGGTACTTACCGTGAAAGGGTAATGTCCTAGGCCTCTAGACGATAGGGTCAAAACCTTGGATCAACCGCTCGATATTTGTGGTGGAGGTAAGCGGGATCGAACCGCTGACCTCTTGCATGCCATGCAAGCGCTCTCCCAGCTGAGCTATACCCCCGCAAATGCCGAGCCTCGCATTATAGCCGGATTCTGGCGCATGGCTGAGCGACGCGCGGCGAATTCGCGCCCCATCAGGCCGCGCGCAGGCGCTCGATCACGACGGCACGGTCGCACAGTTCCAGCACGGCGTCCAGCGACGGGGTCTGGGCGGTGCCCATCACCAGCACGCGCACCGGCATCGCCAGCTGCGGCATCTTCATGCCGGTGGCGCGCAGCACCTCCTTGATCGCCTCGGCGATCGCGGCCTTTTCCCAGGGGCATCCCTCGAGCATGCGCGACAGCATGCCCAGGGCCGGACGCACGCCGTCGGCCACGTGCCTGGCCAGTTCGGCAGGATCGGGCTGGATCGGCTGGTAGAACCTCACGGCCCAATCGGCCAGGGCCACGGTGGTGTCGCAGCGGTCCTTGAACAGGGCACAGATGCGCGCCAGGTGTTCCTCGAAGAAATGGGCGATGCCGCGCTTGCGAAGCTGCTGGGCGACCAGCAGCGCGAGCGCGTTGTCGTCCATGGCCTTGAGATGCTGCGCGTTGACCCAGCGCAGCTTGGCCTCGTCGAACTGCGCGGCGCTGCGACCCAGATGGTCCAGGCTGAACCACTGCAGGAACTGCTGGCGGCTGAAGATCTCGTCGTCGCCGTGCGACCAGCCCAGCCGGGCCAGATAGTTGACCATCGCGTCGGGCAGGAAGCCTTCGTCGCGGTATTGCGTGACGGGCTTGGCGCCGCTGCGCTTGCTCATCTTCTCGCCCTGCTCGTTCAGCACCGTGGGCAGGTGGGCATACACCGGCGGCTCCTGGCCGAGCGCGCGGAAGATGTTGATCTGGCGCGGGGTGTTGTTCACATGATCGTCGCCGCGGATCACGTGCGTGATGCGCATGTCGATGTCGTCCACCACGACGCAGAAGTTGTAGGTCGGCGTGCCGTCGGGGCGCGCGATCACCAGGTCGTCGAGCTCGTCGTTGCGGATTTCTATCCTGCCCTTGACCTTGTCGTCCCAGGACACCGTGCCGCCCGCCTGGTTGCGGAACCGCAGCACCGGCGGCACGCCCGCGGGCACCGGCGGCAGGGTCTTGCCCGGCTCGGGCCGCCAGGTGCCGTCGTAGCGCGGCTTTTCCTTGTTGGCCAATTGGCGCTCGCGCAGGGCGTCGAGTTCGCCGACGCTCATGTAGCACGGATACGCGAGGCCGGACGCCTGCATCTGCGCCAGCACCTCCTTGTAGCGGTCCATGCGCTGCATCTGGTAGAAGGGACCTTCATCGGGGTCCAGGCCCAGCCACGACATGCCTTCCAGGATCACGTCGACGGCCGCCTGCGAGGAGCGCTCCAGGTCGGTGTCCTCGATGCGCAGGATGAAGTCGCCGCCGCTGGAACGCGCGAACGCCCAGGGATAGAGCGCCGAGCGGATGTTGCCCAGGTGGATGAAGCCCGTCGGCGAGGGCGCGAAGCGCGTGCGCACGCGGCCCGCGGAAGATGGGTTGTCGTTCACAGCGTGTCCAGGCCGCGCGCGGTGCCGGCTCTCAGGTTGTCGGAATGTTCGATGATGCTCCTCACGTCGCCGCAGCGGGCTGTTACAGGGGGCAACCGCGCCGTATCGGCCGGTCAGCCCTCCTGGGCATTGGGCAGGGCCAGGCGCGAGGTGTCTTCCTTCAGCGGGTCTTCCTGGCCGATCCGCGCCTCGTTGATGCGCTCGATGTCGTCGGGGTTGATGTCGCCCGTGACGTACACGCCGTCGAAGCAGGAGGCATCGAAGCCGTCCAGCACCCGCGCCGCCGGCGTGTTGGGCAGGGCCTGCAGCACCGCCCGCTTCATGCCCTCCACGTCCTGGTAGATGAGCGCATCGCAGCCGATGATCTCGCGCACCTCCTCGACGCTGCGGCCGTGCGCCACCAGTTCACCGGCGGTGGGCATGTCGATGCCGTAGACGTTGGGAAAGCGCACCGGCGGCGCCGCGCTGGCCATGTACACCTTGCGCGCGCCCGCGTCGCGCGCCATCTGCACGATCTCCTGGCTGGTGGTGCCGCGCACGATCGAATCGTCCACCAGCAGCACGTTGCGGCCCTTGAACTCGCTGGCGATGACGTTCAGTTTCTGGCGCACCGACTTCTTGCGCACGCCCTGCCCCGGCATGATGAAGGTGCGGCCGACGTAGCGGTTCTTGACGAACCCTTCGCGATAGGGAAGCCCCAGCAGCTGCGCCAGCTGCGTCGCGCTGGGCCGGCTCGATTCCGGAATCGGGATCACCACGTCGATCTCGTTGGGCGGCACGGTGGAGACCACCCGCTTGGCGAGCGTCTCGCCCAGGTTCAAGCGCGCCTGGTACACCGAGATGCCGTCCAGGACCGAGTCCGGCCGCGCCAGGTACACGAACTCGAAGATGCACGGAAAGAGTTTCGGGTTGTCGGCGCACTGCCGCGCATGGACCTGGCCCTGCAGGTCGATGAAGACCGCCTCGCCCGGCGCGACGTGGCGCTCGAGGGCGTGCCCGGTGCCCTCCAGCGCCACCGACTCGCTGGCCAGCATCACCCGGCCGTCGGCGGAGCGGCCCAGCGACAGCGGCCGGATGCCGAAGGGGTCGCGAAAGGCCAGCACCCCATGCCCCGCGATCAGCACGATGGCCGCGTAGGAGCCGCGCACGCGCCGGTGCACGTTGCGCACGGCCGCGAACACCTCGTCGGGCTTCAGGGGCACGCCGCGGGTCGCCTTCTCGAGCTCGTGCGCGAACACATTGAGCAGCACTTCGGAGTCGCTGTCGGTGTTGATATGGCGGTGGTCGGCGGAGAACAGCTCTGCCTTCAGCGCCTGCGCATTGGTCAGGTTGCCGTTGTGCACCAGCACGATGCCGAACGGCGCGTTGACGTAGAACGGCTGGGCTTCTTCCTCGCTGTAGGCGTTGCCAGCGGTCGGGTACCGCACCTGCCCCAGGCCCGCGTTGCCCGGCAGCCCGCGCATGTTGCGGGTGCGGAACACGTCGCGCACCATGCCCTTGGCCTTGTGCATGAAAAACTTGCGTTCCTGCTGCGTGACGATGCCGGCCGCGTCCTGGCCGCGATGCTGCAGCAGCAGCAAGGCATCGTAGATCAGCTGGTTGACTGGGGCGTTGCTGACAACGCCGACGATTCCACACATGGCTATGCTTTCGTTAGGGCAGATACCGCCCGAATCGTTCGGGCAGCGTCGGTTTCAAGTGACTGAGCGCCGCCGTCGCCGCTTGCGCGCCCTGCGACTCGGTCCACCATGGCGCGCCCCGGGCGGGCGACATATTGACCAAGACGCCCGCCGCCAGCACCAGCACGGCGCCGCGGATCAAGCCGAATATGGCGCCCAGCGTGCGGTCCACCGGCCGCAGGCCCACCGCCTGCACCAGCTTCTTCGTGAGCCACGCCAGCAATCCGCCCGCGAACACCACGGCGATGAACACGACCACGAAACCGACGGCATAGCGGCCCGCTTCCGGCGCACGCTCCACCGGCAGCAGCGCGGCGGCATCGGGGGCCAGCCACTGCGCGAGTATGAACGCGGCGACCCAGCTCATCACGGACAACACCTCGTACACCAGCCCGCGCCAGGCGCCCAGCAGCAGCGAGGCGGCGAGCACGGCCAGGAACACCCAGTCCAGCGCGGGCATGCGGCGCCCCAGCCTACAAGGCGAGGATGGCGGCCGGCAATTCCAGCCCCTTGAGCTTGGTCGCTGCCTTGTCGGCCTCGGCGCGGGTGGCGAACGGGCCCACCCGCACGCGCACGCGCTTGCCATCCTTGGTGTCGGCCACGTTCGTGTAAGTCCTCAGGCCCGCGCGCTCGACCTTCAGCCGGGCCGCGCGCGCCTTCGCCGGGTCCGCGAACGCGCCCACCTGGACCACGAAGCGGCCTTCCGGCGCCGCGGCGGCCGGTGCGGTGTTGCCCTCTGGCTGCGCCTTCGCCTTGGCCGCTTCCTCGGTCCTGGGCGGGGGCGGGGCCGCCACCTTGGGCTCGGCTTTCGCCTCGGGCTTGGGGGGCGACGGTGCGGCCGCCTTGGGCTCGGCCTTCGCTTCGACCTTGGCGGGCGGCGGCACTTCGGCGACGACCGCGGCCGGTGCGGCCGGCGCGGGGGAAGCCGCCACCTGCGGCGGCGGCGCGGGCACTGCCGTCACGGGACCGGAGGCCGACGGCGCCTGGGCCGCCGGCTGCGACGGAACGCCCAGCGGCTTGGCCTTGTCACGGTCCGGTATCTCGATCGGGATGTCCACCGCGATGGGGCGCGGCTGCGTATCGAACAGCAGGGGAAATCCGACGACGCCGATCAGCACCAGCACGCCCGCGCCGATCAGCCGGTGCCTGGCGCGCCGGCGCATCTCCTCGATCGTTTCGGCCGGCCGGCGCCCGGCCGACGAGTCGTCGCCGCTCTTGCGAAACTTGAAAAAGGCCATGAAACGTGTCGCCTCTCAGCTAGCGATATGTTTGGCCTGAAGGCGGGGCACCCCATCCTTCAGAACGCCCCCCACCGTGTAGAACGATCCGAAGACGACGATTCTATCAGCGGGGTCCGCCGCGGCGACCGCGCTGCGCAGGGCGTCCATCGGGTCTGGGTGGACGCTGGCGCTGGCCCCCGGCCGCGGCTGCATCGACTGCCAGCGCGCCAGCAGGCCGGCCGCGGATTCGGCGCGGGCCGTGGGCAGGCCGGTGAAGTACCAGCGGTCGACCAACGGCCCCATCCGGGTGAACATGGCCGCCAGATCCTTGTCGGCCATCGCGCCGAAGACGCCGTGGGTCGCCGGGTGAAAGCCCATGGCATCGAGGTTGGCGGCCAGCGCCGCGACCGAATGGGGGTTGTGCGCCACATCCAGCACCAGGGTGGGCTGGCCGGGGACGATCTGGAAACGGCCCGGCAGCTGCACCAGGGCCAGGCCGCTGCGCACCGCCTGCGCCGTGACGGGCAGGCGCGCGCGCAGCGCTTCCAGCGCGGCCAGCACGCCCGACGCATTGAGCAGCTGGTTGGCGCCGCGCAGCGCCGGATAGGCCAGCCCCGCATAGCGCCGCCCGCGCCCGGCCCAGGCCCACTGCTGCTTGTCGCCGGAGTAATTGAAGTCGCGGCCCAGGGTCCAGAGGTCGGCGCCGATCTCGGTCGCCCGGTCCAGCACGCTTTGCGGCGGCAGGGGGTCGCTCACGACGGCGGGCCGGCCCGTGCGCAGGATGCCCGCCTTCTCGCGGCCTATGCTGTCCCGGTCGGGGCCGAGGTACTCCATGTGGTCCAGCGCGATGCTGGTGATGATCGCGCAATCGGGATCGACGACGTTCACCGCGTCCAGCCGCCCGCCCAGGCCGACTTCGAGGATGGCCACGTCCAGGTTCGATTCGGCCAGCAGGTCCAGGATGGCCAGCGTGGTGAATTCGAAATAGGTCAGCGCAACGTCCTGCCGCGCGGCCTCGACGCGCTCGAAGTGCGGCACCAGCGCCTGCGCCGCCACGCTCTCGCCCTGGATGCGGCAGCGCTCCTCGAAGTGCACCAGATGCGGCGAGGTGTACACGCCGGTGCGCCATCCGGCCTGCAGCGTGATCGCCTCCAGCATCGCGCAGGTGGAGCCCTTGCCGTTGGTGCCGGCCACGGTGATCACCGTGCCCTCGAAGCGCAGGCCCATACGCGCGGCGAC
>JAMPXR010000174.1 GCA_023701085.1 Ramlibacter sp.
AGGCCGGGACCATCGTCACCGCGATGACGCGCAACGGGCGCGACTTCGGCATCCGCGTCAGCGGCCTGGGCGAGCGCTGGTTCACCGCGCCGGTGAACACGCCGGCCGGCCTGTTCTTCACCGGCTACTCGCAGGAGGACGCCAACACCGACATCGGCGACTCCGCGATCACCGAATGCCTGGGCATCGGTGGCGCCGCGATGATCGCCGCGCCCGGCGTCACGCGCTTCGTCGGCGCGGGCGGCTTCCAGGAAGCGCTGGAAGTGAGCGAGGAGATGAGGGAGATCTACCTGGACACCAATCCGATGCTGCAGATTCCGACCTGGGACTTCCAGGGCGCCTGCCTCGGCCTGGACCTGCGGCGTGTCGTGGAGACCGGGGTCACCCCCGTCATCAACACCGGCATCGCGCACCGCAAGGCAGGCATCGGGCAAATCGGGGCCGGAACGGTGCGTCCGCCCCTGGGTTGCTTCGAGCAGGCGCTCGAAGCGTTGGCAGAACAACTTGGAGTAGCAGCATGAGCAACACAATGAGCGCTACGGCGCAAAATCCCATGAAGTCCCCGACCCCCGGAGGCGGCGGCCTGTTCTCGAGCCGCCGCAGCATCGGCTACCTGGCGCTGTTCGGCGTCTGCGCCGCCCTGGCCTTGCTCGCCAAGTCCATGCCCGGCACCGCGCTGGCGCAGCTGATCGGCGTGCTGCCGCTGGTGCTCATCCTCGGCTTGCTGTTCGCGCAGGTCAACATGCTGCCGGCGGCGCTGGTCGGCGGGGTGATGGCAATGATCATCGGCGGCATCGGCCTGGCCGACGCCAACAAGGGCCTGGTCGAGGCTGTGCCCAAGATGCTGTCGATCACCGTGCCCATCATCAACTCGGCGATCGCGATGGCCGTGTTCAAGGCAGGGGGCTACGCGGCGGCGCTGACGCTGGTGCGGCGCAATATCGGCGAGCGGGTCGAGTACGTCGGCGCGTTCATCGTCATCCTGCAGGCCGCCGCGACCTACATGTCGGGCATCGGCGGCGGCAGCGCGATGGTGATCGCGCCGCTCGCCTTCGCCGCGCTGGGCGCCATACCCGCCGTGATCGCCGGCATGTCGATCGCCGCCGCCGCGTCGTTCACGACCTCGCCGGCCTCGCTCGAGTCCTCGGTCGTGTCCCAGCTTTCCGGAACGCCGGTGGTCGAATACGTCGCCATGATGCGGCCCTTCTGGCTGCTGTTCTGCGGCATCGCGGTGGTGATCGCCTTCGTGGGCACGCGCCGCGCCAAGACCCTGTTCAAGGGCGAGGAAGCGGAAGAGTTCCGCAACATGTCCAACGGCGAGCTCTGGAAGCGCACGATTCCCGCGGTGTTCCTGCTGTTCGCGGTGATCGCCGGCCCGTTCGTCAACAAGCTGGTCGGCAGCCCCGTGCTCGGCCCGATCGCCTACACGGTCGTCACGGTCGCGCTGGTCTGGCTGTGCAGCAACTTCACGCTGAACCAGTCGGCCGACGCGATGATCGACGGCTCGTCCTACATCCTGACCCGCCTGCTGCAAGTGGGCATCTTCCTGGTGTTCATCGGCCTGATCGAGAAGACCGGCGCCTTCGCGACGATCGCCGGACTGGTCAAGATGGTGCCGCCGTCGGTGGTCGTACCCGCCGCGGTGCTGGCGGGCTTTGCCATCGGCGTGCCGGCCGGCGCCTATGTCGGCTCGATCCTGACGCTGATCCTGCCCATCACCGTGGCGCTGGGCTTCAGCCCGATGTCCATCGGCTTCGTCACGATCGGTGTCGGTTTCGGCGCCCAGCTGTCGCTGGTCAACATCACCATGCAGGCGCTGTCGGCCGGCTTCCGCATCCCGATCATCGACGTGTCCAAGGGCAACGTGCCCTTCGTCGGCGGCTGCCTTGCCCTGCTGCTGGTCCTGGCTTCGATGTTCGCGTGAACCCCGGTGCCCATTGAATGTGAAAGGTATGTTATGGATCTGATATTTCGCCAGGCGCGCCTGTCCGACGACGGGCCGCTCATGGACGTCGCCATCGAGAACGGCCGGTTCGCGGCGATCGCGCCCAAGGTGGCCGCCTCGGCAGCCCCGGGCCAGGAGATCGACGCGGCCGGACGCGTGCTGATTCCAGGCCTGATCGAAAGCCACCTGCACCTGGAAAAGGCCTTCGTCAAGGACCGCAAGCCCAACCGCTCGGGCACACTGATGGAAGCCATCGCGGTGACCGCCGCGCTCAAGCCCACCTTCACCCGCGAGGACATCGAGGAGCGGTCGCGCCGCGTGCTCAAGCTCCTGGTGGCGCACGGCAGCACGCACGTGCGGGCGCACGCAGAGTTCGACCCGTCGCAGGGATTCACCGGCTTCGACACGGTCCTCGACCTCAAGCGCGAGTACCGCGACGTCATCGACATCCAAGTGGTGGCGTTTCCCCAGGAGGGCATCCTCAAGACGCCCGGCACCGACAAGATGATGGCGCAGGCCATGCGCAAGGGCGCCGACGTGGTCGGGGGCATTCCCTACAACGACAGGGACGCGCGCGAGCACATCGACTGGGTCTTCAAGCTGGCCAGGGAGTTCGACAAGGACCTGGACTTCCACCAGGACTTCAAGGACGACGCCGATGCCATGTCGATCGAGATCCTGGCGCGCAGGACGATCGCCGAAGGCTACCAAGGCCGCGTCAGCGTCGGCCACCTGACGGCGCTGGGCGCGGTGGACGTGCCGCGGCGCGACGAAATCATCGCGCTGCTGCGCGACGCCGGCATCTCGGTGATGTGCCTGCCGGCCACCGACCTGCACCTGGGCGGCCGCAAGGACGCCTACAACGTGCGCCGCACGCTGACGCCGGTGCGCGCATTGCGCGACGGCGGCGTCAACGTCTGCCTGGCCACCAACAACATCCGCAACGCCTTCACGCCCTACGGCAACGGCGACCTGCTGCAGATCGGGATGCTGGCCCTGCCGGCCTGCCACCTCGGCGGCGCCGATGACCAGGCGACCGTGCTGCCCATGCTGACCACCCATGCCGCCAAGGCCTTGCGGCTGGCGAACTACGGTCTGGAAACGGGAAAGGACGCGGACTGTGTCCTGCTCGATACCCGGCGCGTCGCCGACGCGATCATCGACCTGCCCAATCGCGACGTGGTGGTCAAGCGCGGACGCATCGTGGCGCGCTCGACTTCGAAGACCGAATTCGCGTTCTAAGCACGGACTCTTGGCCCATCAGTGAAGCTGCCCGCGGGCAGCCTGTCAACATGAAACAGTTATCGAGAAGAGATTTTGTCGGCGGCGGCCTGAACGCCGGTGTGGTCCTGGCGGCGGGCGCGCTCGCCGCACCCGGCATGGCCTCGGCGGCGGCGCCTGCTGCCGCGAAGGGGAAGGACCGGAACGAAAAAGGAGACCTCATGCCCATCTACCTGAAGAACGTCAGCATCGGCGAGCAGCGCGGCGTGAACGTGCTGGTGCGAGATGGCGTCGTGGCTGCCATCGGCACCGCAGCCGATCCGCGCGGCGCGCAGGTCGTGGATTGCGCCGGCGCGCTGCTGCTGCCGAGCTTCGTCGACGCGCATGTGCACCTGGACAAGACCCGCATCGGCGGGCCGCGGCTGCATCACGCGGTGACCGCCACCGTGGCGGAACGCGCCGCCAACGAACGCCTGCTGAGGACCCAGCTCAAGCACGATCCCTTTGTCTTCGGCTCCAACCTGGTGCGCGAGCTGTCTGTGATGGGCACCACGCATATCCGCAGCCACATCGACGTGGATTCAGATGTCAAGCTGCGCCACGTCGAAGCGATCCTCAAGGTCCGCGAGAAGTACCGCGGCCTGATGGACATCGAGCTGGTGGCCTTTCCGCAGTCGGGCATCATCAAGTCGCCCGGCGTGGCGGAACTGATGGGCGAAGCCCTTCGAATGGGGGTGGATATCGTCGGCGGGCTCGACCCCGAGGTCTTCGACAACGACAGGGCCGGCCAGCTCGATCGCATCTTCGCGCTGGCAAGCAAGAGCGGCGCGCCCATCGACATTCACCTGCACGAGCCGGGCGAGGTCGGGCTGGCGACCATACAAGCCATCGTCGAGCGCGTGAAGGCACAGGGGATGCAGGGCCGCGTGACGATTTCGCACGCCTACGCCCTGGGGCAGATTTCCAGGGAGCAACTGGCGGCGATCCTGCCCCAGCTGGCACAGCAGCGTATCGCCATCCTGACCAGTGCGCCCGGCGCGGTGAACTTCCCGCCGGTCGACGCCCTGCTGGATGCCGGCGTGCTGTACGCAGGCGTGTCCGACAACATCCAGGACATGTGGTCCCCCTGGGGCACCGGCGACCAGCTCGAGCGCGCCATGCTGCTGGCCTACCGCAACAACTTCCGCGCGGACGCCCCGCTGCAGCGCTGCTTCACCATGGTCACGGAGAACCCGGCCAAGCTGCTGAAACTTGCGGGCCACAGCCTGGCCTCCATCAAGGTCGGCATGCAGGCCAACCTGACGGCGGTGCCGGCGGGCGACCTGGAGACGGCGATCCTGCAACGACCCGCGCGCCTGTTCACCATGAAGGCGGGGCGCTTCACCGCCCGCAACGGAAAGTCCCTGCTGCCGGCCTGAAGCGGCACGGGCCGCCCCAGGCCGCCTTATGCTCGGGAGCTACATGATGGATGTACAGCCCGGCAACGGTCCTGATCGAGCTTCGACCTCGATCCGGCCGCTCGCCGTCAGCGCGCTGGCGCTGGAGCTGCTCGGCGACGCGGTCCCGGTGCTGCGGGCGATCCACCAAAGCGGCCTGTCGCTGGGCGTTGCCGGCCGACCCGGCATCTGCTACCTGGACGCGCTGGGCCACGGTCTGCTGCCGCTGCACGTGGTGCTGCGCCGGCGCGACCTGGAGCGCCTGTTCGACCGCTTGGACGGCGCCGACCTGGCGCAGCCCTCTATCCGCCTGAACCTGGACGGCGTGCGCGTGTTCCGGCTCTTGCTCGGCGCGAGCGACTTGAGCGCCGCCCCGGCGCGGGCAGGCATAGCCCGGGTGGCCGCGTGGCTGCGCATGCGATCCGAGCCTTGCGGCCTGGGCGGGACGGCGGTGGCGGCCTTGGCGCCCGACGGCCCGATCCGCCGCACGCTCGCGGCGATAGACGCCTCGGCTCCAGGCGCTGACAGTGCGGTGCGCGCGTTGATCGGCCGGGGCGCGGGCTCGACGCCGGCGGGGGATGACGTGCTGGTCGGCGCGCTGGCATACGCCTTCGCCTCGGGCGGGCCTGACGGTGCGCTGGCGCGGGCG
The DNA here is from genome assembly GCA_023701085.1 of Ramlibacter sp. Taxonomy (GTDB): domain Bacteria; phylum Pseudomonadota; class Gammaproteobacteria; order Burkholderiales; family Burkholderiaceae_C; genus Ramlibacter. The sequence goes on from JAMPXR010000174.1 coordinate 5,252, forward strand.
ATGCGCGCCCTGGCGCCCGCGTTCGACGAACTGACGACGGCCACCGGCGCCACCTATCTGCGCGCGGCGCTGCAGGGATCGTTCGGCGGCGATCTGCTGGCATTCGTGCGCGCGCTGTGGCGCGGGCCGACGGACCGCGCGTTGCTGCGCGCGATGCGCGTCGCCGGCCACGGCGCCACATCGGGCATCGACAGCCTGATGGGATTTGTCGCCGCGTACGAAGCCGCGCGCGGCGCGGAGCACGCCACCGCCTGACACCCCGCGCCACGACGGTCCACTGCCCGGGTTCGCTATCATGCGGCTTCGGATCGATCGGCCAGGCGCTGCGCGCGCGACGAAGGCCGCCGATTTGCCGCAACACATTGCCCATGACCATCGCGCGTCAACCCAAGCTCGATCCCGAGTCCTTGCGCACCTTCGTCACCGTCGCGCAGCTGCGCAGCTTCTCGGCCGCGGCCGAGATGCTGCACAAGACCACCTCCGCGGTGAGCTACCGCATCCGGACGCTGGAGGACAGCCTGGGCGCGCCGCTGTTCCAGCGCACCACGCGCTCGGTCGCCCTGACGGCTTCCGGCGAAGTCCTGCTGGAAAAAGCCAGCCAGATCTTCGAATGGCTGCAAACGCTGCCGGAAGAACTCAAGCAGGTCAGCGACGGCGTGGAGCCGCAGTTCACGCTGGTGATCAACAAC
>JAMPXR010000175.1 GCA_023701085.1 Ramlibacter sp.
ACGGCATGCTGGACGTGTGGATGAGCCACGGCGACAAGGTCACCGAGCTGCCGCCGGGCTTCAAGCTGATGGCCAGCACGCAAAGCTGTCCGATCGCCGGCATGGCCGACGAAGCGCGTGGCTTTTACGCCGTGCAGTTCCACCCCGAGGTCACGCATACCCGGCAGGGGCGCGCCATCCTGGAGCGCTTCGCGCTCGAGATCTGCGGTGCGCGGCCCGACTGGGTGATGCGTGACCATGTCGCGGAGGCGGTGGAACTCATCCGCCGGCAGGTGGGCGACGAGGAAGTCATCCTGGGGCTGTCCGGCGGCGTGGATTCTTCCGTCGCGGCCGCGCTGATCCATCGCGCCATCGGCGAGCAGCTGACCTGCGTGTTCGTGGACCATGGCCTGCTGCGCCTGGACGAGGGCGACATGGTGATGGACATGTTCGCCGGCAAGCTGCACGCCAAGGTGATCCGGGTGGACGCCAGCGAGCTGTTTCTGGGCAAGCTGGCCGGCGTCGGCGACCCCGAAGCCAAGCGCAAGATCATCGGCCGGGAGTTCGTCGAGGTGTTCAAGGCAGAGGCCGCGAAGATCAAGCTGGCGCATGCCCGCCACGTGGCCTGGCTGGCCCAGGGCACCATCTATCCCGACGTGATCGAATCGGGCGGCGCCAAGAGCAAGAAGGCCGTCACCATCAAGAGCCACCACAACGTCGGCGGCCTGCCCCAGGAGCTGGGGCTGAAACTGCTGGAGCCGTTGCGCGACCTGTTCAAGGACGAGGTCAGGGAGCTGGGCGTGGCGCTGGGCCTGCCGCCCGAGATGGTCTACCGCCACCCCTTCCCGGGGCCGGGGCTGGGCGTGCGCATCCTGGGTGAGGTGAGAAAGGAATACGCCGATCTGCTGCGGCGCGCCGACGCCATCTTCATCGAGGAATTGCGCAAAGCCAAGGACCCGGCCACCGGCCGCAGCTGGTACGACCTCACCAGCCAGGCTTTCGCCGTGTTCCTGCCCGTCCGGAGCGTGGGCGTGATGGGCGACGGGCGCACCTACGATCACGTGGTGGCGCTGCGCGCGGTGCAGACCAGCGACTTCATGACGGCGGACTGGGCCGAGCTGCCCTATGCGTTGCTCAAGACCGTGTCCAGCCGCATCATCAACGAGGTGCGCGGCATCAACCGCGTGACCTACGACGTGAGCAGCAAGCCGCCCGCGACGATCGAGTGGGAGTGAGCATCGGCGTAGAAATGGGGTGCGAGTGCCGCCCCAAAAGGCGATCGCCGTCAAGACGGCATCACCGGACGCTTACGATTCATCGGGCAAACTTCACCGGAGCGCCGAGGCTGAGGCGCGGCGTTCTGTTCTTAGAAACGGCGCCGAAATCAGCAATCAGCTTCGCGCTCGGGAAGGACGGAAGATCAGTTCCGTTTCCTGTGTGCCAGGCCCAGCCGGATGCTTGGCTGCACAACACGTTGAGCTGGAACTGCGGGGTGAATGCTTCCTGCCGGGCCGTCCGCTCGATCAGACGTCATGCTGCGGGTTAACCCTCCTGTGGACCTGCCTGGAATCTGAGGCAGATCAAATTTAAAGCCCCCGCGATCCAGGCGCCGGGACTATGTTTCCTTTCCCCAAGTTGTTGATTGTGGTCCCGCTGACGCTGGCTAGTCCAAGAGCAAGCGTCGAAACTTGAAAGGAAAGACATGATCGCCATCACCGTTGTCACTTACCCACACAAAGCCATCAAGGAAGTCATCCAGTTGTTCAATTCACCGGCGCTTCCTGCGCGGCTTGAATCGGCCAAGGAGCTCGCCGCGATGACATACAGCGATGAAGGGGGGCAGCATGCGTGTTTCGTCATCGAGATACCAGACAGTGACGTCGGGGCCTACGTGGTCAGCCAAGGCAAGCGCACCGCATACTTCGGCTCTCGCATCGCCGGTTACACCAGCACCGTTCATATCGGGCAGAAGATATCGGAAGCGATAACGACAGTCATGCCGCTTCTTCCTTGAATTGCGGCTTGGTCGCTGACATTCGTCCTTCATCCCTCCGTAGAGAGGGGGAGAGCGCTTGCCAATTGACAATTGACAATTGAATGGGAGTAGCGGCTTCGCGCGGGCGCCGACCCGCCCGGCTGGCCGTCATCTGTGAACATGGCCGTCTTGGCGCGGCGCATGCCTGGCCGCGGCGGCGAGCGGGCTCACGCGCGACTTCAGCCCCTGTGGCAGCATGTTGGTGAACATGGCGGTGATCGGCTTGAGGCTCTCCCGTGCCTCCGCCTCGCCATAGCGGCTGGCGAGGGCGGCCATCAGGTCGCCGCGCAGGTACCACAGGCTCAGGACGTCCGTGGCGTAGCGGATCCGGCGAACGACGTGCATGAACTTCCGGTCGTCCACGTTGCCTATCAGCGCCAGCATGGCGGCGCGTATCTCCTCGATGCCGACCTCCGCCTGCGATTCCGGCGATGCGGATCCCAGCCCCGAGGAAAATAGCGCGGAGATCGTGCTGACGATGTTGTTGCGGAACCAGCTCATGCTGAACCTCTCTTCCATCACGACCGGATGGGCTCGGGCGCAATCTCTCGCTGCGTGCCGGTCGCGACGAGTTCGACGATCTCGGTGATCGGCAGCCGGGCAATGCATTTCAGCTTCTCGACGGGGCCGCCCGCCGGGTCCGTGAGGCTGTCCACGTTCGAAAACAAGGACGCCACGAACACGTCGCGCCCGTCGTTGCTCCTGCGCCGCACGCCGTATTTCAGGCGCGGCTTTTCCTCCGGGGTGAGCTTTCCGATCAGGTTCTTGGTCGCCCAGATGGCGCCGAAGCTGGCGAAATCCGAAATGCGGACCGCGTTGTTCAGCGTATCGCCGAGCATCGTGAACTCGGCCTGGGGCGGCGATTTCAAGGCGCCTAGCCACTGCGGGCCCTCGTCCAGACCGGTGTTCATGTACAGCTCGGTGGTCCACCCTTTGCGCAGTTGCCAGGCCTTGCTGACCCGGCGCATCGCCTCACGCATCTCGATGGCCGCCAGCAAGGCGTTCCAGACGTGGCTGCCATCGCGCTGCGGCAGGAAGTAGCAGACCAGGCCGTCGCGATGGTGCTTGCCGTGCGTGCCGTGATGGCGCCTGAAAATCGGCTCCACCGTCAGCCAGATATGGTTGATCAGCTCGAAATACTCCTCGGCAGGCAACTCGGACCAGATCCGGTTCGGGTGCTGCAGATCCGACGCCAGGACGGCGGCACGGGTCAGTTTGGGCTCGACCTTGGCGGGCGGGGCTGCGGGCACCGATTGCCCTGCGGGCTGGGAAGCGTCCTGCGCGGCACGATTGCCGGGGACATGCAGGACCAGGATGCCTTCCCGGAACTGGACTGCGTACAGGCAAAGCGGTGAGCCGGCCGTGCCGTCGCCGGCAAGCAGCGCGTGGCTGACCATCCCGGGCTCGGGCGGCTTTGCTTCCTCATGGAGACGCACCAGCCGGCCTGCCTCGTCCTCGGGCACGTCACGGCAGAGGAGGGCGGGGCCGGCGCCGTGCTGCCTGGCCAAGCCAAGGTAAAAGCGCAGCATCTGCTCGCGGCTGGCGGCGTCGGGGCCCTGCAGCAGATATTTGAAGACGTTGCGGGAGCCAAGGTCCATCGGCGATTGAGCGATCCCGCGAAGGACACCCGCGCTGGCGGCGGCGTTGAACCAGATGACCTCGAACCGGTGGTTGACGATGTACGCGGGGTTGGCGATTTCGTCCAGCGACAGGTCGGGCATCGTGCCCCGCTTTGCGCCTGGCACCGCGCCGGATACACCCGCCGGCTTGCGATCCCCGGCGGCCGCGGAGGCGGGCTTCCCGCCAAAATGCTCCGCGATCCGGGTGATGCTCCAGCCCTCCCGCTTCAGGCGCTGAATTTCCTCGATCCGCTGCGCGACCTCGTCCGGGAAATAGCCGATGCGGGGCGCCGCGCCATCGTCAGGGCCGGGCGGCAACACATCGGGCTTCGGTACGATCCCCCAACTGATGTAGTTGTTCAGGGTGGCGCGCGAAATGCCGGTCTTTTCCAGAAGCTCTTTGCTGTTCAACAAGAGGATCGCTCCTTTGTCTGTCTAAGTTATATTAGACAGCATAAATAGACTGTCAACAAGGGTAAGTCCTAGATGAGCTGATTTGAACGCGTCCCCGATCTCTTCTGGGAGAGAAATTGCCTGGGGATGTCTCGCGCTTGGTCAGGCTGGCGCAGGCGTTGCATCTGTCCAGTTTCTCTGTCATCTGTCTAAATATAACTGTCCATATTAAATTGGACAGTTATTCGTCCACATGGATCGTCCGACCGCGGGCTGTAGATATCGAGATCGCTCCCGCGGCTGGCGCGAGTCAGCCCGGCTCAGGGCGGCAGTAGCACAATCCGCCCATGTACCAGCCGCCTCAATTCAGGTCGACGGACCGTGCGGTCGCCGCGCGCTTGATGCGCGACCACCCCTTCGCCAGCCTCATTTCCAACGATGACTCGGGCGTTCCGTTCGTGACGCACCTGCCGCTGCACCTGGAAGAGCGGCAGGGGGCCTTTGTCCTGCTGGGACATTGCGCGCGTCCCAATCCGCACTGGCGCTTTCTGCGGGAGCGCCCGACCGCGCTGGTGACATTCCTCGGCCCCCACGCCTTCCAGTCGCCCAGGATTTACCCCGACCTGGCCCGCGTGCCGAGCTGGAATTACCTGGCCGTGCACTGCACGGTGACCGCGACACTGGTGGATGAGCCGGCGGCCAAAGACGGCCTGCTCAAGAAGCTCATCGCCGACCACGAGCCGCCCTACGCCGCGCAGTGGAGGAGCCTGGGGGAGGACTTTGCCCACAAGATGCTGGCCGGCATCGTGGCGTTCGAACTGCGGCTGGACGCTTGGGAGTGCAAGCTCAAGCTCAACCAGCACAGGCCCGAATCGCACGCAGCCCTCAGGGAAATCTATGCGCAGGGCAACGAGCAGGAGCGAGAACTCGCGCAATGGATGGATCGGCTCGGCCTGGGCGCGCGCCCGGACGCCCAAGGCCAGGGCGGAACTTAGGAGGGGGACGAGATGCGAATCGCTTTCGGGGCCTTGAGCCTGCTCATCGTCGTGGCTGTGGTGGCGATGCTGGCGCGCAAGCAGTTGGGAGCGGTCGCGCCGACCGCGGCGTCCGTGTCGGCGGGCCAAGCCGCCGGCGGGGTGGTGGCGCCCGGGACGCCCCAGCAGCAGGTGCGGCAGTTCCAGAACGCCGTCCAAGGTGCCGTCCAGCAGGCGCGACCCATGCCAGAGGACAAGTGAAGGACGCGCATTTCATGGGCCTGGCGCTCGAGCAGGCCCGGATCGCCGGGCGGGCCGGCGAGGTGCCGGTGGGCGCCGTGGTCGTGTGCGACGGCCAGGTAGTCGGCGCGGGGCACAACGCACCGGTGGGGTCGAGCGACCCCACCGCCCACGCCGAGATCGTGGCCCTGCGCCAGGCGGCGCGGGCGCTGGGCAACTACCGCCTCGAGGGCTGCGACCTGTACGTGACGCTGGAACCCTGCGCGATGTGCTGCGGCGCCATGCTTCATGCGCGGCTGCGGCGGGTCATCTTCGGGGCCTCGGACCCGAAGACCGGCGCGGCCGGATCGGTGGTCGATCTGTTCGGCCAACCGCGCCTCAATCACCGGACCCAGGTGCAGGGCGGCGTCCTGGCCCAGGCGTGCGGCGACCTCTTGGCTGATTTTTTCCGGGCGCGCCGGCAGGATGCGCGAGCCGCTGCGGCGCCTTTGCGCGAGGACGCGCTGCGCACCCCGGAGGAGCGCTTCCAGAACTTGCCGGGCTGTCCCTGGGAGCCACGGTACACGAGTGAGCTTGCGTCCCTGGCCGGGCTTCGCATGCACTACCTCGACGAGGGGCCGGCCGCCGGCCTCGCGCAGGACGATCGTCTCACCTGGCTTTGCCTG
>JAMPXR010000176.1 GCA_023701085.1 Ramlibacter sp.
GCAGCTGGTTGCGCAGGTCTTCCCGGAACTGCGACAGCGCGACGCCGTCGGCCGCCAGGCGCCGGCGCAGCTCGGGCACCTCCATCAGGTTCTGCCGCGCCACGTTCTGCTCGGCCTGGTCCACCGTGGACTCGTCGACCTTGATACCGAGTTCGCGCGCCAGCTGCAGCTGGGCTTTTTCGCTGATGAGCCGCTCGACCACCTGGCGCGCGAACTCCGCGCGCGCCGGCACCGGCTGGCCCTGCTGCGCCAGCTGCTGCTCGAAGCGCAGCATGCGCGCGCGGACCTCGTTGTTGGTGATCGGTTCGGAGTTCACGACGGCCACGATGTAGTCCGCCGGCCGCGGGCGGCTGTCGGCGGCACGCGGCGCCGCCCGTGCCGCGCCCGGCTGGGACGGCACGCGCAGGCCCTGCGCGGCGGCCGGCAAGGCCAGCGCCAGGGCGATGCAGGCCAGCCACGGGGCATGGAGTCTTTGATTCATGGCTATTCGTAGGTGCTGAAGCGGCTGGGCGCGGTGACCTGCTCGCGCAGGAACTGGTAACGGGGGATATTTTCCTTGAGCGCCTGCAGCGCGTTGGAGCCCAGCCGCGAAAATCCCACGAACTCGAGCTGGAACAGGACGCGCTTGTTCGACGTCGAGCTGCTGCTTTGCAGGCGCTCGAACACGATACGGCCGAGCCAGCAGCCCGCGTCGTACTCCAGTCCCACCACCGCGTCCACCAGCCGCTTGTCCTGCAGGCTGAAGTTCAGCCGCCCGACGCTGTACCAACGGCCTTCGCCTTCGCCGCGGCCGGGCCCCAGGTTCTGGCCCTTGTCGCCCCAGAGGTCGTTGATCGGCCATTGCCAGCCGACGTCGATCTGCTCGCTGGAGCCGCGCTGCAGCCGGTAGGCGGCGCTCACCACACGGTAGTTGCCCGGGCTGTAGCGTCCCCCGATGGTGGAGCGGATCGAGCGGCGGGTCTTGGGGTTGTATTGCACCGTGGAGTCCAGGCTCCATTGCGGCGACCAGTTGATGGAGGCGCCGAACAGCAGGTCGGACAGGCGCTCGCTGACGGGCGCCTGCCCCGGCAGCGTCACGCGCTGGTCCTTGAAGCGCAGCCGCTGCGCGACCCCCAGGCGGGTGATTTCGGCGCCGGTGTCCGGGTCCAGCAGCCGGGTGCTGGCGCCCAGCGTCAGCAGGCTGTTGTCCGAGATCCGGTCATGGCCGCCGAACGCGTTCTCGGTGTAGATCGTCGCGAAATTGAAGTCGTTGGCGGCCGAATCGTAATTGGGCAACAGGCTCTGCTCGCGAAACGGCGTGTACACGTAAAAGGCGCGCGGCTCCAGCGTCTGGCGGAAGCTGCGGCCGAAGAAGCGGGCGTCGCGTTCGAACACCAGGCCGCCGTCCAGGCTGACGGTCGGTACGGTGCGGCTGGCCGTGCGCTGGCCGTTGGCCAGCGGGTCGTCGAACTGGTACTGGGTGGCATGCAGCTGCAGCTTGGGGATGACGAACCAGCCCGGGGCCTGCCATGGCCGGCTGAGCTGCGCCAGCGCGAAGCCGCGGTGCGCGTTGGTCTGGCCGGTCCGTGCGCGGTCCGCTTCGAAGCGGGTGTAATCGGCCTCGACGCTGGTTTCCAGGCCGCCCGGCAGGCTGGCCCGGCTGTAGCGCGCCACCAGCTGGGGCAGGCGGTCGTACGGCGGCACGATGGGCGAAGCCACGTCCTGCAGCGTCTGCCATTTGAGGGCACGGGCGGCCAGCGAGAAATCGCCGCGCGACCAGGACAGCCGGCCGTCGTTGGCGAGCAGGCGCTGCGTGAGCGACGCCGTGGCGCGCGAAAAATCGCGCCAGTAGTTGTCGTCGCTGACCCGGTTCAGGTTGAGGTTCAGGCCCAGCGGGCCGGTCGGCAGCCCGGCGCCCACCAGCGCGTCGTGCGTGAGCGAATAGCCCCAGCGGTCGCTGTCGCGCAGGCGGTCGTGGGGCATGTAGTTGGCCCGCAGCTGCCCGGCGTAATCGCGCTCGAGGTAGCGGAACTCGCCGCCCAGGTCGATCCCGCGTTTGCTCATCAGGGCGGGATAGAAGGTGGCGTCGCGGTTCGGCGCGATGTTCCAGTAGTAGGGCAGCACCAGCTCGGCCCCGTTGCGGCTGTCCAGGCCGATGGTGGGCGGCAGCAGGCCCGACTTGCGCCGCTCGGACAAGGGGAAACTGAGCGCGGGCACCGGCAGGATGGGCAGGCCCATGAAGTCCAGCACCACCCCGCTCGCGTGCCCGACTTCTTCCTCGTTGTCGATGCGGATGCTGGCCGCGCGCAGGATCCAGTCGGGCATCCAGCTCGGCCCCGGTTTGCGCTGGCAGGTGGTGTAGGTGGCGTTGCGGATGATCGCGCGCTTGTCGTCGATGAAATCGACCCGGTCGGCCTCGCCGTATGCGTCGTTCCTGAGGAACCGGTAGCGCGGTTCGTTGAAGAACCCTTCGAAGGCGTCGACCTTGAGTTCCAGCAGCGGCCCTTCGAAGACGTCGCCCGCGCGGTTGATGCGCACGTTGCCGCGGGCCCGGGCCAGATCGTCCGGCTGGTAATACTCCAGCCGGTCGGCGCGAATGACCGTGTCGCCGCGCCGCAATTGCGCCTGGCCCTCGATCACCGTCTCCAGGTCGGTGCGCCCCGACGCGCGCTCGCCCGACAGATAGGTGGGCAGCCGCTGGCGCAGCGGCGCGGGGACATCCTCGCGCAGCATGGGACTGGGCGTGAGCGGCAGCGGCGCCTGCGCACGCACCGCGCCGCCATGCAGCGCGGCGCAGGCCACCAGCGCCACCGGCGTGAGGGCGAAGCGGGCGCGGATCGCCCTGGATTTCATCGGGTGCATCAACGGCAACGTGGGCCGCCGGCGGCGGCAGCTTCGCGCGGCCCGGCGGAACTTGGATTTGTAGAATGGATTATCCATGAGCGTACTCGCGAACCCGCCCCCCGTGCCGTCCACGCCCGTCGTCTGGGCCGATTCCCGGCGCGAGGCCGCGTTCACGCGCTGGCTGGACGGCATCGCCCCGGCGCACGCCCTGCGGCCCGCGAGCCTGCGGCCCGCCTCGGCCGACGCGAGCTTCCGCCGTTATCTGCGCATCGACGCGGCGCCGGGCGTGGCCGGCGCCGCGGCCCCCCCCGGCGGCAGCCGCATCATCATGGACGCCCCGCCCGACAAGGAGGACTGCCGGCCCTTCGTGAAGGTCGCGCGGCTGATGGCCGAGGCCGGGCTGCACGTGCCGCGCGTCATCGAATGGGACGAGGCGAACGGCTTCCTGCTGCTGGACGACCTGGGCACACGCACCATGATCGAGGCGCTGGACCCCGCCGATGCGGCGGCCTGCCGGGCGCTCTACCTGCGCGCCCTGGACGCGCTCGTCGCGTGGCAGGCGGCGTCGCGCCCGGGCGTGCTGCCCGCCTACGACCGCGCCCTGCTGGAGCGCGAGCTGGCGCTGTTTCCGGACTGGTACCTGCAGCGGCATCGCGGCCTGCAGCTGCAAGGGCGCCGGCGCGACACGCTGGCGGCCATGTTCAAGCTGATCGTCGATCGCAACCTGGCGGCGCCGGCTGTCTACGTGCACCGCGATTTCATGCCGCGCAACCTGATGATCCCGGCCGATCCGGCCGAAGCGCGCCTGGGCGTGCTGGATTTCCAGGATGCGGTGTTCGGGCCCATCACCTACGACATCGCCAGCCTGATGCGCGACGCCTTCCTCAGCTGGGACGAGGAGTTCGTCCTCGATATCACGGTGCGCTACTGGCAGCGCGCGCAGAAGGCCGGCCTGCCGGTCGACCCCGATTTCGGCGAGTTCTACCGCGGCGTCGAGTGGATGGGCTTGCAGCGCCATCTGAAGGTGGCCGGCATCTTCGCGCGGCTGACCTTGCGCGACGGCAAGCCGAAGTACCTGGCGGACGCGCCGCGCTTCATCGCCTATATCCGGTCGACCGCCGGGCGCTATCGCGAGCTCACGCCGCTGCTGCGGCTGGTGGACGAAGTGGAAGGCACGCAGGCCGCCACGGGCTACGCCTTCGGCCGTGTGTGACCGCCCGCGCATGCCCCGCTTTTACTGCCCTGCGCCGCTGGCCTGTGGCCAGGTGCTCGAATTGCCGGCGCAGGCGACACGCCATGTCCAGGTGCTGCGGCTGCAGCCGGGCGAGCCGCTCACCCTGTTCAATGGCGCGGGCGGCGAGTTCGACGCCGTGATCGAACACATGGGACGCGGCGCGGTGCGCGTGCGCGTGGGCGAGCACCACCCGGTGGAACGCGAAGCGCGCCGCGAAGTGCACCTGGTGGTGGGCATGCCCGCCAACGAGCGCATGGACTGGCTGGTGGAGAAAGCCACCGAGCTGGGCGCCGCCAGCATCCAGCCGGTGCTGGCGCAGCGCAGCGTGCTGCGGCCCAAGGCCGAGCGCGCGGCCAGGAAGCAGGCGCACTGGTTGGGCATCGCCATCGCGGCCTGCGAACAATGCGGGCGCAACCGGGTGCCGGCGGTGCGGGAGGTGCTGTCATGGGACGACTGGCTGGCGCGGGCCGCGCGGCCCGCGACGGCCGGGGGCGAGCGTCCCGCGCGCCTGCTGCTTTCGCTCGCGCCCGCGGCGCCGCCCTTGCGGGAGGCGGCGCCCGGCGACGGGCCGGTGTGCCTGCTGTCGGGACCCGAGGGCGGCTTCGACCCGGCCGAGGAGCGCGCCGCGCTGGCCGCGGGTTTCGATCGCGCCACGCTCGGTGCGCGCGTGCTGCGCGCCGAGACCGCGCCGCTGGCCGCGCTCGCCCTGCTGGCCTGAGGTGAATGCCAGGACCGTCATGAAGAAAAACCTGGGACTGCTGGCCATCTGCCAGGGGCTGTACCTCACGAACAACGTGACCTTCATCGCCATCAACGGCCTGGTGGGGCTGGCGCTGGCGCCGCTCGGATGGATGGCGACACTGCCGGTGATGGCCTATGTGGTGGGCGGCGCCCTGTCGACCGACCTGGTCGCCAAGACGCAGCGGCGCTTCGGGCGCAAGGCATCGTTCCAGGCCGGGCTGCTGATCGTGCTCGGCGCGGTGCTGCTGTGCGCCTACGCCGCCGCCACGCGCAACTTCTGGCTGCTGTGCTTCGCGACGCTGGTGGCGGGCTACTACAACGCCAATGCGCTGCTGTACCGGTTCGCGGCGGCCGACCTGGCGCCGCCCGCTGCCCGCGAGAAAGCCGTGTCCCTGGTCATGGCCGGCGGCCTGCTGGGCGCGGTCGCGGGCCCGAACCTGGCCGCGCGCACGCGCGACCTCGCCGGCGTGCCGTTCGTGGGCGCCTACCTTGCGCTGGGCGGCGTGGCGCTGCTGGCGATGCTGCTGATGCTGTTCATCGACTTTCCGCCGGTGCCCGCGCCCGCGGCGGCGCAACGGGGCCGGCCGCTGGCCGAAATCATGCGCCAGCCCGTCTTCATCGTGGCGGCCGTCGCCGGCGCGCTGGGCTACGGCGTGATGAACCTGCTGATGGCCGCGACGCCGATCGCCATGCAGCAATGCGGCCTGCCGTTCTCCGACGCGGCGCTGGTGCTGCAATGGCACGTGATCGGCATGTTCGTCCCGGGTTTCTTCACCGGCCACCTGATCAAACGCTTCGGCCCGCTGCCCGTCATGGGCGCCGGGGTGATCCTCAACCTGGCCTGCATCGCGATCGCGCTGTCGGGCGTGGAGCTGCACCAGTTCGTGGTAGCGCTGTTCCTGCTGGGGGTGGGCTGGAACTTCCTGTTCACCGGCAGCACCACGCTGTCGCTGTCCGCCTACGATCCGCAGGAAAAGGACCGGGCCCAGGGCGCGCTGAACTTCTTCGTCTTCGCCACCACGGCGGTGACCTCGCTCGCCTCGGGCGTGCTGGTCACCAC
>JAMPXR010000177.1 GCA_023701085.1 Ramlibacter sp.
ATCAACAACTTCGAGGGGGCCGTGAAAATTGACGGCTTGCCCACACTGTTCGAACGCGATGCGCTGGAGATCGCCGGGCCGGCCGAGCTCACGTTTTCGGCCAATGGCGGCCATGCGCACTTCATCCTGATCGAGATGGCGCAATCGGCTGCGAGCTGATACTCAACCCGAGGCAGCGTCAACCCGAGGCAACGCAACGGCCGGCGTTCCAGCGCGGAACGCGGCGCTGTTCCCACCCCGGCTGGATTCGCGCGATCGCCATGGCCGCCGCCGGCACCGCTGCGGGCCACGTGCTCAAGAGGGCCGGCGCGTCGCCAGTTCCACGGCCTGCCGCAGCGCCTCGAGCATCGAGCGTTCGTCCACGCTGCCCTGGCCCGCGATGTCGAAGGCCGTGCCGTGGTCGACCGAAGTGCGGATCACCGGCAGTCCGACCGTGATGTTCACGCCGGCCTCGATGCCCAGCACCTTGATCGGGCCGTGCCCCTGGTCGTGGTACATCGCGACGACCAGGTCGAAGTCGCCCCGGCCGGCGCGGAAGAACAGCGTGTCGGCCGGCAGCGGACCCTCGACGCGCCAGCCCCGGGCGCGGCAGGCGGCGATCGCCGGCACGATCTTGGCGGCCTCCTCGCCGTGGCCGAACAGGCCGTTCTCGCCGGCGTGCGGATTGATCGCGCACACGCCGATCAACGGATCAGCGATGCCGGCCTGGACGAGCGTCGCATGGCCGCGCGCGATGGTGCGCTCGACCAGTCCCGGCTCGATCCGCGCGATCGCGTCCAGCAGGCCGATGTGCGTGGTCACGTGGATCACGCGCAGGCCCGGCGCCGTCAGCATCATCGACACCTCGGGCGTGCCGGTCAGGTGGGCCAGCATCTCGGTGTGGCCCGGGAATTTGTGGCCACCGGCGTGCAGCGCTTCCTTGTTCAGCGGCGCCGTGCAGATCGCGTCGGCCTGCTGCGCCTGCACCAGGTCGACGGCCTTGGCGATGTAACGGTAGGCCGCGTCGCCGGCCACCGGCGAGAGCCGTCCGAAGGGCAGGTCGGCCGGGATCAGTCCGAGGTCGATGCAGTCGACGCTGCCATGGCGGAATGCGGCCTGCGCCGGACCGGCCACGGCGTTCACCGACGGCGTCACGCCGGCGATGCGGCCGGCCTGGCGCAGCCGTGCGGCGTCGCCGATGACCAGCGGCCGGCACGTGTCGTACAGCGACGCCTGCGCGAGGCTCTTCATGATGATCTCGGGACCCACGCCGGCGGCATCCCCCATGGTGATGGCGATCAGGGGGCGGTAGCGCATGGCGTCGTCTGGCTCGTTAGGGGTGCGCCGGCGGCGCGAATGCGCGCCAGCTCGCGGTAGGCTTCGAGCAGGGCGTCGGGCGAGCCGAACGCGCCGGCCTTGGTGACCACGGGCAGGCGGCGCGCGCCCAGCGTCGCCGACAGGGGCACGCCGGGTTCGATCTCGCGCAGCAGCTGCAGCGAATGGGCGCCGAAGGCGGGCAACAGCGCGCGCGCCGTCTCGCCACCGGTGGCCACCAGCGCGCCTATCCGGGCGGCCAGCGGCGCCAGCAGGTGCCCGAGCGCTTCGCACAGCGCGTGGCCCTGGGCCAGGTCGTCGTCGCCGGCGGTTCCCGTGCGGATCAACACGTCCCGGCCATCCGCCAGCGCCTGTTCGACCGCATCGGCGAGCGGCCGCCACTGCGCGCCATTGGCACCCGCGCGCAGCAGGGCGGGCGCCGGCTCGAACACCGCGAGCTGTGCGCCGGCTTCGAGCTTGCGCGCCTGCTGCCGTGCGACTGCCGACAGGCTGCCGACGACGGTGACGATGGCCCCATCGACCGGCGGCAACGGCGCCGCCGCATGGCCGACCAGCCCGGCCGCGCCCGGCAGGTGCGCGGCCAGTCCCGCCGACCCCACCCAGTAGACCGGCAGGCCGACCGAAGCGCGGGCGATCGCGGCCAGGTCCGAATCCTCCTGGGCGTCGCAGACGATGGCCCGCACCGCACCGCCCGCGACCTGTCGCCGCAGCTCGGTGGCGAGGTCGCCGCGCACGCGCTGCAGCGGCACGCTGAGCGCGTTCACGCCCTCGGCCCGCAGCATCGCGACGATGTCGGCCGCGCCGCGCATGCGCTCGCTCTTCCAGATCTCGGTCGCCTCCAGCGGCACGCCGTTGACGAACACGCGGCCGCCCAGCGTGGTGCGTCCGGCGGGCGGGAAGGCCGGTGCGACGATGGCCACGCCGGCGTCGTTCAGCGCCGCGATCTCGGCGGCGAAGTTGCCCCGCAGCGTCGAATCGATCTTCTTGTAGAACAGCCGCCCGGGCGCCATGCGCGAGCGCCAGAGGCGGGTGTTGATCTCGCGCGCCTGCGCGGGCGGGCGGTAGCGCGAATCGGAGTCGACCGCGACCACCTGGGCATCGGCGGCACCGGCCGGGTCGAACAGCACGACGCTGCGCAGCCCCGCCTTGGCCGCGCCCATCGCGCAGTCGGCCGCGCCCGAGAGGTCGTCCGCCAGGATGAACAGGGAGTCGGCGGCGGCCATCAGGCGGCTTTCACGCGCTGCGCCGCCCCGACGCGCCGGTCTACGCGGTCCAGTGTTCGCTTGAGGGGCAGTTGTGCCATGGGGGCCTGAGGGAATTGATTGCTGTGCGGGTCACGATCGGGCGGGTCCCGTGGGTTGGCGCAGGTATCTGCGGATCGAAATGATCGTTCGCTACATGATCATTGCGATCATTATCCATTTGTCAGGTCGCGCTCGGTTTCTGCCTTGGCGACCATGATCCGCGGCAGGTTCAGCTCGATCCAGTCGGCCAGGCCCCGAACCTTGCCCGCGGCCTGGCGTCCGAGCCGGGTCAGGCTGTACTCGACATGGGGCGGCACGACGTCGTACGCGATGCGCTGCACCAGGCCGTCGCTTTCCAGCCATTGCAGCGTCTGCGCCAGCATGCGCTCGCTGACCCCGCCGATGGCGCGCCGCAATTCGCTGAACCGGTGCGTCCGCGCCTCCAGCACGATCAGCACCAGCACGCCCCATCGGCTGGTGACATGCTTGAGAACCTCGCGCGACGGACAGGCCTCGGCCAGCAGGTTTCCGCGGCGCAGGCGCTGCGACAGGGAGAGTGCACGCTGGGTCCTTTGGGCTGAGGCGCGGGCGACACTTACTTTCATGTGCGTACTTACGAAAAGTTCGTGTTCATTGTACAGTGAGCGCATCTTCAAATTCAATCCATGAAACGCCATGACCATTGCCATCACCGGAGCCACCGGCCAGCTCGGCCGTCTCGTCGTCGGGAAGCTCAAGACCCGGACGCCTCCTTCGAATCTCATCGCCCTGGTCCGCTCCCCGTCCAAGGCGGCCGACCTCGGCATTGCCGCGCGTGAGGCGGACTACACAAGGCCCGAGACGCTGGCCACGGCCCTTCAGGGCGTCGATACGCTGATGTTCATTTCGTCGAGCGAGATCGGCCAGCGCGTGCCGCAGCATCGCAATGTCATCGAGGCGGCCGGGCACGCCGGCGTGAAGCGCATCGTCTACACCAGTCTGCTGCATGCCGACACTTCCGTGCTGGATCTTGCCGCCGAGCACCTCCCGACCGAGCAGATGCTGAAGGCCTGCGGCATCGCGTACACGATCCTGCGAAACGGCTGGTACACGGAGAACTACACCGCGTCGGTTCCCGGCGCGCTGGCCGGCGGCGTTCTGATCGGCAGCGCCGGCGACGGCCGGATTTCGTCGGCCCCGCGCGCCGATTACGCCGAGGCAGCGGCGGTCGTCCTCACGAGCCCGGGCCACGAGGGCAAGACCTACGAGCTGGCCGGGGATGTTTCCTTCACGCTGGCCGACCTGGCCGCCGAGATCTCGCGGCAGACCGGCAAAGCCATCGCCTACAAGAACCTTCCCGAGGCGGATTACGCTTCGTCCCTCGTCGGTTTCGGCGTGCCCGAGGGCTTCGCACGGGCCATCGCCAAATGGGATGTCGGGGCCACGACCGGCGCGCTGTTCGACGACGGCCGGCAACTGTCCAGCTTGATCGGCCGGCCCACGGCGACGCTCGCCGCGTCAGTGGCCGAGGCCCTCGAGCACGCATGAGCCCGGCGATCGGGAGCGCGTTTCCGGCGGCCTTTCTGGCAAAGGCCGCTTCCCATCGACTCGACAGTAAGCCGGGACTTTTCCGGCTGCACGGCTGAGCTGACGTTCGCGCCGTTTGGCCGGGACGTCCTGTGGCACAAACAGGAATGCACTAAATATTTCGGGAGTTTTCTCCTGTTTCACGGCAAATCTTCGCGCTTAAGCTGAAGGTCATCCACACGAACCGGGAGAACGCCTTGGATATAGGAAGAACCTACAGACTCTTGGGGGCGGCGATCGTCGCCTGCGGCTTGGCGCTGGCGGGGTGCGGTGGCGGCGATCCCGTGGTCGTGGGAGGGGCGCTGTTCACGACCGCACCCGCGCAGGTAACGCTTGATGGCGGTTCAAGCGCAAGTTTCAAGATCAACGGAGGCAATCTCCCCTATACCGCGAGCAGCGGGAACGGAAACGTTGCGAGTGCAACCGTATCTGGCGGCAACACCCTCTCGCTGACCGCTGTCGCTCCCGGTACCACCTCGGTAACGATCGTCGATGCCATCGGTTCCAGGCTCAATGTCGAAGTGACGGTGCTGGCTCAAAGCCAGGGGGGCACGGCCATCTCGTTGATGCCCGACGCGCTCAACGTCGGGAACTGCACAACTCGTGTCCCATTCATGTTCACGGGAGGAGTTCCCCCGTACACCGTTCTCACCAGCAACAACTTCTTCGCGCCTGTGAGTTCGCCACTTAGCCTGCCCGATGGCCGCTTGTATTTCTTTGCCGATTTCAAGTACCCGCCAACAGCGCCGGATCCGACCTCACCCGAGACGGACTCGCGCGATGAAACGGACACTCTCACGGTCTTGGATAGTCATTCGCGCGCCGCTACAGCGAAGGTGATCACAAAGGTCCCGACTGTGAGTTGCCCCTCGAATCCGCTCCTCGTCGTTTCGCCGGAGTCAGCAAATTTCCGCGCCAGCGAAATACGTGCTTTCCAAATCTCCGGCGGGCCGGCCGTGCCCGCACCGCCGACGGTGTGTTTCTATGACAACGACCGTCCCGTGGACTGCGACGGCGTGAACAGCAGTGGAGCGGGCATCGCTAAGGTAGTGTCTGCCGGCGCTTCCGCGATCAACGTCCAGGCGCTGAGGGTGGGTTCGACGTTGATGACGGTAGAAACCGCAGACAAGCAGAGAGCCAGCGTCGTGATCACTGTCCTGCCTCAACCCTGAACTCCCACTCTGTCCTGCGCCCGGCGAAATCTTCGCCGGGCGCTTTCACTTTTGGTCGACGACAGCGTCCACTGCCGCGCGGTTCGCGCCCGGTGTTTCGCAGGCCGGGATGGCCCCTGGCGCGGTGTTATGGCGTGGCCGAAGTCTGCTTCGTTGCGCAGGTCGCCCTGAGCAGGGCACGCCGGGTGGTCATCGGGATGCTGTCGAGCAATTCCGCCGGCATCCCGGACTGTTTTCCTGAGCTGTCGGCGCCCACGCGGGCGCCATTGCCGGCTGGCTGGTCGTAGTAGGCCGCGCTCGTCAGCGCGATCGCCTGCCGCAGGCAGTCGAACTGCGCGCCGGCCACCACGGATCGGTAGCGGAAACCCGTGCGGTGCGACTGCGGCGCATTGAACGTGATCCGGATCGCGCCTTCTCCGGCTTGCCCGCGCGCGTGTATCGAATCCAGGTCGACTTCCACCCGCGCCGCGGCCTTGTCGGCGCCCGGACTGCCGACGGCGAACCACTGCTGGGCACTGGCGTGCGCGGCCAGGGCCAGCCAGGCAGAAACACAGAAG
>JAMPXR010000178.1 GCA_023701085.1 Ramlibacter sp.
CAAGATCGCCGGCGCCAACCTGCACCGCAACTGGGTGATGATCCCGCACGTCACCAACCACGACGACGCGGACATCACGGAACTCGAAGCCTTCCGCGTCCAGCTCAACAAGGAAAACGAGAAGAGCGGCATCAAGGTCACGATGCTCGCGTTCCTGATCAAGGCCTGCGTGTCGGCGCTGAAGAAATTCCCCGATTTCAACGCCTCGCTCGAAGGCGACCAGCTGGTCCTGAAGCAGTAC
This sequence comes from Ramlibacter sp., assembly GCA_023701085.1. Taxonomy (GTDB): domain Bacteria; phylum Pseudomonadota; class Gammaproteobacteria; order Burkholderiales; family Burkholderiaceae_C; genus Ramlibacter. The sequence continues at coordinate 242 of JAMPXR010000178.1, forward strand.
TACCACATCGGCTTCGCGGCGGACACGCCGAACGGGCTGGTGGTGCCGGTCCTCAAGGACGCCGACCGCAAGGGCGTGCTGGCGATCAGCCAGGAGATGGGCGAACTGGCCGGCAAGGCGCGCGAGGGCAAGCTCAGTCCCGCGGAGATGTCGGGCGCGGGTTTCACCATCTCGTCGCTCGGTGGCATCGGCGGGCGGTACTTCACCCCCATCATCAACGCTCCGGAAGTCGCTATCCTTGGCGTCTGCCGCAGCCGGACGGAGCCGGTCTGGGACGGCAAGCAGTTCCAGCCCAGGTTGATGCTGCCGCTGTCGCTGTCATGGGATCATCGCGTGATCGACGGCGCCGCGGCGGCGCGGTTCAATGCCTACCTGGGCACGATCCTGGCGGATTTCCGCCGCACGATGCTATGAGGGACGCGATGCGTTCCGTGATGGTCACGAACCCGGAGCGTTCCGAATGACGACTGTTGTGGTGGTGAAAAAGGCGGGACAGGTCGCGATCGCGGCGGACACCCTGGTGACGTTCGGCGACACCCGCCTGGCGAACCGTTTCGAGGACAACACCAAGATCTTCAAGGTCGAAACCGACGCCGGTCCGAGCTACCTGGGCATGGCCGGCACGGTGGCGCATTTCCCGGTGCTGCGCAAGGCGATCGGCTCGATGCCGCGCGAGATCCTCAAGCTGGGCAGCCGGGACGAGGTGTTCGACACCTTCACCAAGCTGCACCCCTACCTGAAGGAAAACTTCTTCCTGCAGACCAAGGAGGAGGACAGCGACCCTTATGAATCGAGCCAGTTCAGCGTGGTCATCGCCAATGCCAGCGGGATTTTCGGGCTCTACAGCTACCGCGAGGTCTTCGAGTTCAAGGAATTCTGGGGCATAGGGTCGGGGCGCAGCTTCGCGCTGGGCGCCATGCACGCGATCTATGCGAAGTCCAAAACAGCCCGCGAAGTCGCGGAAACCGGCATCGCGGCGGGTTGCGAATTCGACCGAAATTCCGCCGCGCCCTGCGATGTGTTCACGATCAAACTGAAAGACAACGCCAAATGAGCCTGGTCGAGGTCAAGGTGCCGGACATCGGCGACGCCAAGGATGTCTGCGTCATCGAACTGCTGGTCAAGGAAGGGGACACCCTCAGGGCCGAGCAGTCCCTGGTGACGGTAGAAAGCGACAAGGCATCGATGGAAATTCCCTCCACCCATGCCGGCGTGGTCCGGCAGCTGCGGGTCAAGCTGGGGGACAAGGTTTCCGAAGGGACTGTCCTTGCGGTGCTTGAAAGCGACGTTGCGGCGGCTGCTTCGGGCGCACCCGCGAGTCCCCCCGCGGCCCAACCCTCCCCGGCCCCGGGGGAGGGCCTTGCAAGATCGTCCGGGGCCGATGAACGCTTGAAAGAGGCTGCCGCACCCGTCGCATCGAGCCACGCCGGCGGCGCCGACTTCGAGTGCGACATGCTGGTGCTGGGAGCGGGGCCGGGCGGCTACTCGGCCGCCTTCCGCGCGGCGGACCTGGGGATGAAAGTCGTGCTGGTGGAACGCTACGCGTCCCTGGGCGGCGTGTGCCTGAACGTCGGCTGCATTCCGTCGAAGGCACTGCTGCATGTGGCGGCCGTGATGGACGAGGTCCGTCATTTCGACTCGCTGGGCGTGAGCTTCGGCAAGCCGGCGGTCGATCTGGACAAGCTGCGCGCGCACAAGAACAAGGTCGTGGGCAAGCTCACCGGCGGCCTGGCGGCGATGGCCAAGATGCGCAAGGTGACGGTGGTGCGCGGCTACGGGCACTTCCTCGATCCGCACCACCTGGAGGTCGAGGAGACCGCCGGCACGGCCCAGGACAAGTCCGGCAGGAAGCAGACGGTCCGCTTCAAGCACTGCATCATCGCCGCCGGCTCGCAGTCGGTGCGCCTGCCCTTCCTGCCCGACGACCCGCGCGTGCTGGACTCGACCGGGGCGCTCGAACTGCCCGGCAGCCCCAAGCGCATGCTGGTCGTGGGCGGCGGCATCATCGGCCTGGAGATGGGCACCGTCTATTCGACGCTGGGCGCGCGGCTGGACGTGGTCGAGATGCTGGACGGCCTGATGCTGGGCGCCGACCGCGACCTGGTGCGGGTCTGGCAGAAGATGAACGCGCCGCGCTTCGACAAGGTCATGCTCAAGACCCGCACGGTGGGCGCCGAAGCGACGCGAGACGGCATCCTGGTGCGCTTCGAAGGCGAGCAGGCGCCCAAGGAACCGCAGCTGTACGACCTGGTGCTGCAGGCCGTGGGCCGCAGCCCCAACGGCGGCAAGATCGGCGCCGACAAGGCCGGCGTGCGGGTCACGGAGCGCGGATTCATCCCGGTCGACATCCAGATGCGCACCAACGTGCCGCACATCTTCGCCATCGGCGACGTCGTGGGGCAGCCCATGCTGGCGCACAAGGCCGTGCACGAGGCGCACGTGGCCGCCGAGGCCGCGGCGGGCGAGAAAGTCGCCTTCAACGCGCGGGTGATCCCGAGCGTGGCCTACACCGACCCGGAGATCGCCTGGGTGGGGCTGACCGAGGACGAGGCCAAGGCCCAGGGCATTGCCCTGAAGAAGGGACTCTTCCCCTGGAGCGCCTCGGGCCGGGCGATCGCCAACACCCGCGACGAAGGGTTCACCAAGCTGCTGTTCGATGCGCAAAGCCATCGCATCCTGGGCGGCGCCATCGTGGGCACCGACGCGGGCAACATGATCGGCGAAATCGCGCTGGCCATCGAGATGGGCGCGGACGAGGTGGACATCGGCAAGACCATCCATCCTCACCCGACGCTGGGCGAGAGCATCGGCATGGCCGCCGAGGTCGCGCACGGCAGCTGCACCGACCTGCCGCCGCCGCGCCGCGCCTGAGCCGGGCGCGTCGGCCGGACGGGCGGACGCGCGCATGGTCCGGGTGCTTCGATAATGAGGCCCTGAGCCCGGCGCCGCCGGGCTGCAGCCGCCGAGAGCCCCATGAAATTCGATTTCCACAGTCCCTATCCCAGCACGCGCCTGCCGGTGTTCGCGCGCAACGTCGTTTCCACCTCGCATCCGCTGGGCGCGCAAGCCGGGCTGCGCATGCTGTGGAAAGGCGGCAACGCGGTGGACGCCGCGATCGCGGCCGCGGCGGCCATGACCATTTGCGAGCCGGTGAGCAACGGCCTGGGCGGCGATGCCTTCGCGATCCTGTGGGACGGCGCCAGGCTGCACGGCCTGAACGCCTCCGGCGGCGCGCCCGCCGGCTGGACGCCCGACTACTTCAGGCGCAAGTACGGCGACGCTGCGCAGACCCCGCCCATGCGCGGCATCGACTCCGTCACCGTGCCGGGCGCGGTGGCCGGCTGGGCCGCGTTGAGCGAGCGCTTCGGCAAGCTGGCGTTTGCCGAACTGATGGAGCCCGCCATCGAGATCGCCGAGCGCGGCTACCTGGTGCCGGTGGTGGTGGGGCACAAGTGGGCCGCTGCCGCCGCGGAGCTTCGCGCCCTGCCGGGCTTCGCCGAATCCTTCCTGCCCCGGGGCCGCGCGCCCGACGTGGGCGAATTGTTCCGGTTCGAAGCGGCGGCGCGCGGCCTGCGCGCGATCGCGCGGACCGCAGGCCGTGACTTCTACACGGGCGAGATCGCCCACGCCATCGAACGCTTCGCCGGCGCGAATGGCTCGAGCCTCACTGCCGGCGATCTCGCGGCCTACCGGCCGCAGTGGGTCGAGCCGATCGCCAAGCACTACCGCGGCTACACCCTGCACGAGCTCCCGCCCAACGGCCAGGGCATCGCGGCGCTGATCGCACTGGGCATCCTGGGCAGCTTCGACGTCGCCGGCCTGCCGGTGGACGGCGCCGATTCGCAGCACCTGCAGATCGAGGCGATGAAGCTGGCTTTCGCCGACACCTGCAAGTACGTGGCCGATCCTTCCAGCATGGAGGTGACGCCCGATCAGATGCTGGACGACGCCTACCTAGCCAGCCGCGCGCGGCTGATCGACATGAAGCGGGCCCAGGGCTTCGGGGCCGGCAATCCCGCCCGCGGCGGCACCATCTATCTCAGCGCGGCCGACGAGAACGGCATGATGGTCAGCTTCATCCAGAGCAACTTCATGGGCTTCGGCTCAGGCTGCGTGGAGCCGACCTTCGGCATCAGCCTGCACAACCGCGGCCACGGCTTCGGCCTGGAGCCGGGGCCGAACCAGGTGGCGCCGGGCAAGAGGCCTTTCCACACCATCATTCCCGCCTTCCTGACCCGCGAAGGCCAGCCCGTCATGAGCTTCGGCGTCATGGGCGCGAACATGCAGCCGCAGGGCCACATGCAAACGCTGGTGCGCATGCTCGATTACCGGCAGAGCCCGCAGGCCGCGTGCGACGCGCCGCGCTGGCGCCATCACGCGGGGCTGACGGTGCGTGCGGAACGCCAGATGGACCCGTCCACCTTGCAGGAATTGTCCAGCCGTGGCCACCGGGTGGAGGTGGTGGACGACCCGTACCAGGAGTTCGGCGCGGGCCAGTTCATCTGGCGCGCGGGCGATCCCAAAGTGGAAGGCTACCTCGCGGCCAGCGATTCGCGGCGCGACGGCGCGGCGGCGGGTTTTTGATCCCGCCGCTCCGCCGCACCCGACGGCCGCGACGCCGGCGTCACAGCGATTTCAGGTACTGCACCAGATCGGCGATCTCCTGCGCCGTCAGGCCCAGCGCGCGCTTGCCGTTGTAGGTCTGCACCACGCTTTCCAGCGTGGGCGCGGAGCCGTCGTGGAAGTAGGGCGCGTGCTGCCATACGCCCTTGAGCGGCGATGTGCGGTACATCTTGGTGGCCGAGCGCGAGGCGTAGCTCGGGGATTCCGGTTCGGCCATCGAATCGGCCGGTGGATGCAGCCGGACGTTCGCGTCGGTAAAGCTTGCGCCGCTGTGGCAGCTGGCGCATTGGCCCTTGCCGATAAATACCGCCTGACCACGCACGGCCGCCGCCGCGTCGAAGCTGCCCGCCGGCGGGGCGGGCGCCTGGATCGAAAGCTGGTACGCCTGCAGCGCGGGCAGCTTGCCGCTGACCAGGTCCACGTTGCCGTGGGTCACGCTCAGGTTCAGGCGCGGCTCGCTGAACGATCCGAGCCCGCCCATCTGCGTTACCGCGACGTACCGGTTCCAGTAGGCCAGATCGTCGCCGTCGCCCGTGAACGTGATCTTGTGAAGGCCGTCCAGTCCGTACGCCGGAGGGATCACCACCGGCTTGCTCTTGCCGTCGATGTTGAAACGCGGGTCGTACATGCCCTTGCCCCAGGACAGGTAGGCCACCCTCTGCGCCGTCGTCAGCGCCGGCGACAGCGCGATGATGGCGCCGGGATTGAGGTCTCGATTGGGCCAGCCGTCCAGCCGCTTGCCGATGCCCGGCGCGAAAGAGTTGTCGACCGTCGAGTGGCATAGCGCGCAGGTGACGCCCACGCGGGTCAGCGTGTCCTTGCCGCCCACGTTCTCGACGGTGCCCTTCAGCCCGACCACCGCATCGAGCTTGAGCAGCGTCACCGTGGTGGCCGGGCTGGCCAGGTCGACGCTGCCATTGCGTATGCCTTC
>JAMPXR010000179.1 GCA_023701085.1 Ramlibacter sp.
CCTGGATCGACCAGACCACGGAGTGCGGCGCCAGTTCGGGCCGGCAGCGCAGGCAGGGCCGGAAGCCCGCGCTTTCGGCCTGCGCCGCATGGCGGAAGAAACGGCAGTTCTCGCGCTTGGGCGTGCGCACGCGGCAGACCGGCCGGCAGTAGATGCCGGTGGAGGTGACAGCGGTGAAAAAGCAGCCGTCGAAGCGCGCGTCCCGCGCCTTCAGGGCGCGGTAGCAGGCATCTGCCTGCAGGGACGTGGCATCGCGGTTCATGGCATGGATCATACGCAGGGGCCGCGCCCGGACCCGCCATTTCCGGACATGCCCCTGCGGCCGCCTGTCGCTGCGTGAACGCGGCCGTTGCGGGATACATGGGCTGTCCCTGCGGTACGGCGTCGCGTCGGGACGGCCGGGCAGCCGGTGCGTCCCCGGCGGCAGGCCCGGGCCTACAATTTCCCTTTTTCGCCGCCAGGCGGTGCAGGCACAGGGGATCGCCACCGATGCAGTTTTCACCCTCCATCTTCAAGGCCTACGACATCCGCGGCGTCGTGCCTTCCACGCTGAACGAAGAGGTCGCGCAGGCCCTGGGCTGGGCGTTCGGCAAGCGGGCCCAGGCCGAGGGCGAGAGGACCGTGGCGGTTGGCCGCGACGGCCGGCTCAGCGGGCCCTCGCTGGCCGCCGCGTTGGTGCGCGGCCTGACCGCCTCGGGCGTGGACGTGATCGACATCGGACCGGCAACCACGCCGATGCTCTACTTCGCGGCCAACACCCTGTGCTCCAGCGGCATTCAGGTGACCGGCAGCCACAATCCCAAGGACTACAACGGCTTCAAGATGGTGCTGGCGGGCCGGGCCATCCACGGCGAGGAAATCCAGGCCCTGCGGCGGCTGATGGACACCCGCGGCGAAGCAGCGCAGCCGGCGCCGCCGCCGGGTCGGGTGCGCAACATCAATGTCTTCGGCCCGTACCGCGACCGCATCGTCCAGGACGCCGGGCTGGCGCGACCGATGAAGATCGTGGTCGATTGCGGCAACGGCATCGCCGGCGCGTCGGCGCCGGCCATCTTCCGCGCGCTCGGCTGCGAGGTGGTGGAGCTGTACAGCGAAGTCGACGGGAATTTTCCCAATCACCATCCCGATCCCAGCAAACCGGAGAACCTGAAGGACCTGATCGCGGCGATCCGCAGCAGCGGCGCCGAGCTCGGACTCGCCTTCGACGGCGACGGCGACCGGCTGGGCATCATCACGCGCGGCGGCAACAACATCTATCCGGACCGGCAGATGATGCTGTTCGCGCGCGATGTGCTCGCGCGCGTGCCCGGCGCCACCATCCTGTTCGACGTCAAGTGCACGCAGCGACTGGCCCCCGCGATCCGCGAGGCCGGCGGCAAACCGCTGATGTACAAGACGGGGCATTCGCTGATCAAGGCGAAGATGAAGGAGGTCGGCTCCCCCTTGGGCGGAGAAATGAGCGGGCACATTTTTTTCAAGGAGCGCTGGTTCGGCTTCGACGACGGCACCTATGCCGGCGCCCGGCTGCTGGAAATCCTGTCGCGCCACGACGATCCCAGCGCCGTGCTGGACGCCTTGCCGACCAGCCACTCCACGCCGGAGCTGAACGTGAAGTGCACCGAAGGCGAGCCGCACGCCCTGGTGGAGCAGCTCGTCGCGCGCGCCGCCTTCGCGCCGCCGGCCGAGGTGTCCACCATCGACGGGCTGCGGGTGGACTGGCCCGACGGCTTCGGCCTGATCCGCGCATCGAACACCACGCCGGTGCTGGTGCTGCGCTTCGAAGGGCACAGCGAGCAGGCCCTGCAGCGGATCGAGGGCGAGATGCTGGCCCTGCTGCGCGGCATCAAGCCCGATGCGAAGATCGCCGAGGCGGCGCATTGAGCGGCCCTGGCATGGCGGGCCCGTCCGGCCGCGGCACCGACAGGCCTTGCCGGGCCGGACCGGACCCCGGCAGCCGCGCCCGCTCGTGAAGATCCTGATCGTCAAGCTCTCGTCTCTCGGTGACGTGGTCCACGCCATGCCCGCGGTGCAGGACTTGCGCGAGGCCTGGCCGCAGGCACAGGTCGACTGGGTGGTCGAGCAGGCGTTCGCGCCGCTGGTGCGACGCTGCGAAGGGGTGCAGCGCGTCATCGGCTGCGAGTTGCGGCGCTGGCGCAAGTCTCCCTTGGGCTCGCGCACGCGCGCGGACTGGCGCGCCTTCCGGCTGGCCCTGCGCGAGACCGCCTATGACGCGGTGATCGACCTGCAGGGCCTGACCAAGTCGGCGCTGGTGTCGCGCGTCGCGCGGCTGGCCGGCGGCGGCAAGCGCTTCGCCCTGGCCAACCAGACCGAAGGGTCGAGCTACGAAGCACCCACGCGCTGGGCGGCGGACGTCGCGATCCGCATCGAGCCGCGCGTGCATGCCGTGACGCGCTCGCGCGAACTGTGTGCGCGCGCGCTGGGCTATGCGCTGCCGCAGGGCCTGCGCTTCGGGCTGTGCGCCGCCGACCCCGGGACGCCTGCCGACGCGGGGCCGCCGCGCGACTGCGTTGCGCTGGTCCACGGCACCTCGCGCCAGGACAAATGCTGGCCCGAATCGCATTGGCTGGAACTCGGCCGGCGCCTGGTCGCCCAAGGATTCACGCTCGGCCTGCCGCATGGCGACGATGCCGAGCGCGAACGCGCGCAGCGGCTGGCCGCGTCGCTGGGTTCGGCCGCGCAAGTCTGGCCGCGCCTGGATCTGGGACAGCTGACCGACCGGCTCGCCGCCTGCGCCGGCGTGATCGGCGTGGACAGCGGCTTGAGCCACGTCGCCGTCGCGCTCGACCGGCCGCATGTGCAGATTTACAACTTCGACACGGCGTGGCGCACCGGGCCGCTGGAGGGGGCGATCCGCCAGCGCGCCGTCTATGCGCAGCCGGCGCCCGCGGTCGACGCCGTGTGGCGGGCATGGCAGCAGGTCGGGCCGGCATCGTGATCCGGCCGCTCTATTCCCTGTTCGTGATCGGCGCGCAGCCCTTTCTGCGCCGCAAGCTCAGGCGCCGCGGCGCCGCCGAGCCGGGCTATCTGCATGCCGTCGAAGAGCGCTTCGGCGTCTATCGCGCGCCGGCGGAACCGGGGGCGCTGTGGGTCCACGCCGTCTCCCTGGGCGAAACGAAGGCCGCGGGCATCCTGCTGGAACGTCTGCGCGAACTGCGCCCCGGGCTGCGTCTGCTGCTCACGCACGGCACGGCCACCGGCCGGGCCGAGGGCGAGCGGCTGCTGCGCGCGGGCGACGTCCAGGCCTGGCTGCCCTGGGACGCGCCCAAGGCGGTGCGCCGTTTCCTCGATCACTTCCAGCCGTGCCTGGGTATCCTGATGGAAACCGAGGTGTGGCCCAACCTGGTGCAGCAGTGCAAGGCGCGCGGCCTGCCGCTGGCGCTGGCGAACGCCCGGTTGAGCGAGAAATCCCTGGTGCAGGCGCGCCGGCTGGCGCGCCTGTCGCGGCCCGCGTACGGCTCGCTCGCCGCCGTGTGGGCGCAGACCGAGGGCGACGCCCAGCGGCTGGCGCGCGCCGGCGCCGCCGTCAAGGGCGTGTTCGGCAACCTCAAGTTCGACGCGATGCCGGATGCGGCGCAGCTGGCGCGCGGCCGCGCGTGGCACACCGCGGCGCAGCGGCCGGTGGTCATGTTCGCCAGTTCGCGTGAGGGCGAGGAAGCCGAGTTGTTCCGCGTGCTGCGTGCCGGCCGCGATGTCGTGCGGGACGGGTCGGCTCGCGGCGGCGCCGAGGCAAGCCCTGGGCAGGTGCAGTGGCTGGTGGTGCCGCGCCATCCGCAGCGCTTCGACGAGGTCGCCGCGCTCGCCGTGCAAAATGGATTCAGCGTGTCGCGCCGCAGCGGCTGGGCCGACCGGCCGCAGATGGCTGACGTCTGGATCGGCGACTCGATGGGCGAGATGGCGCTGTACTACGGGATGTCGGACGCCGCCTTGCTGGGCGGCAGCTTCGCGCCGCTGGGCGGCCAGAACCTGATCGAGGCGGCAGCTTGCGGATGTCCGGTGATCATGGGCCCGCACACCTTCAATTTCGCCGAGGCCGCGCAGCTCGCCGAGCAGGCGGGCGCTGCGCTGCGGGCCGCGGAAATGGAAGACGCCGTGCGAACCGCGGTCGCGCTATGTGGGCACGAGTCGCGCCACCCGATGGCCGTACGGGCGGCCCATGCCTTCGCCGCGGCGCATCAGGGTGCCGCCGCGAAGACGGCCGATGCAGTGCTGGCGCTGCTGGAACCCCGCGGCCGGGCCGACCTGATCAATTCCTGATCCCGGATCACTGTTTCCCAGCGGCAACCCGCGGGCCGGGGTCATTCGAGGTTCGGTTCCGTGACGAACGCCAGCTTCAGGATGCCCGAGCGCTGCGCGGCGGCCATCGCCTTGATCACCGATTCGTACGCCGCCTTGCGGTCCCCGCGTAAATGGATCTCGGGCTGTGGCCGCTGCCGGGCGGCCGCCTCGAGCCGTGCGTCCAGTTCGCGTTCGCCCACCCGCGTCCCGTTCCAATGGATCGCGCCGTCGGCGCTGACGGAGAGCGTCACCGTTTCCGGCCGCACGACATTGATTTCGCTTTGAGCCCGCGGCAGGTCGAGTTTGACCGAATGGGTCAGAACCGGCACCGTGATGATGAAGATGATCAGCAACACGAGCATCACGTCCACCAGCGGCGTCATGTTGATCTCGCTCATCACGTCGTCGCGGTCTTCCAATTCAGCACCGAGCGACATGATTTCAACGTCCTGCGCCGACGGCCAGCTTGAGTTCCGGCCTTGAAACGGGAGACCCCGTCAGGAAGTACGCCCGCAGCTGGCGCGCGAAGCGGTGCAGCTTGCCGATCAGTTGCTTGTTGCCGCGCATCAGCGCGTTGTAGGCAAGCACCGCGGGAATGGCAACGGCGAGCCCTAGCGCCGTCATGATCAAGGCTTCGCCCACCGGGCCGGCAACCTTGTCGATACTGGCTTGCCCCGAGACCCCGATGCCCACCAGTGCGTGGTAGATGCCCCAGACCGTGCCGAAGAGACCCACGAAGGGCGCGGTGGAGCCGACCGAGGCAAGAATGGACAGCCCCGCGTTCATGCGTTCAGCGCTTTCGTCGATCGCGCCGCGCAAGCTCTCGGTCAGCCAGTCGGCCAGTGTCAGCTGGCCATGCAGGTCGTCCTGGTTGCCGGCGTGGTGATTCACGGCGGCCTGGCCCTCCACCGCCACATGGCGAAATGGGTTGAGGGAGCCGCCGACGTCGATGGCGGCCATGCCTTCCGCGAAGCTGCGGGCGTGCCAGAACCCATCGAGGACACGCGCAACGCCCCGTAGCCGAAACAGGCGCCACGCGCGTGTGGCGATCACGTACCAGCAGGCGATGGACATGGCCAGCAGCAGGATGGCCACCGACTTGATCACCGCATCGCCTTGCGCCCACAAGGCCGCGAGGCCATAGGGATTGTTCATTTCAATGCACCTTTCAGAAAATCCTCGAACATGCCCGCTCAATCGTTCAGCGAAAAACTGACCGGCTGAACGTACCAATACGCGATCGCTTCGTTCCCGCGGCGCGCCGGCACATAGCGCCAGTGGCGCACGGCTTCCAGGGCCGCGCCGTCGAGACGGTTGAAGCCACTCGAGCGCCTGAGCTTGATCTCACCGACGCGGCCGTCGGGCAGGATGTGCACGTCCAGCAGCACCTGCCCTTGCTCGCCAAAGCGACGCGACAGCGCCGGATAGGCGGGCGCCGGATTGTTCAGGTGCGCCGCGTCGACGCGTGGCGGCGTCACCGGCGCCGGCCCCGGCGC
>JAMPXR010000180.1 GCA_023701085.1 Ramlibacter sp.
AGGAGGCAACAAGCTGGTTAGACAACCTTCCGCGACACGGCTGGACCGGATGGCGGATGCGACTGTGGCTGGAAGGGCCCTGGTTGCAGGGTGAGATTGTGCCACCGATTGCCGAGCCTCGCCGATAATGCCGGGTTAGCTCCAGCTCTCCCCGCCATGACTTCGACCCCGACCGCGACGCCTGCCGATCCCTTTGTCAAACGCCTGCAGACCATCCAGCACCTCATCGGCAGCGGCAAGCTGACCGAAGCCGCCGACCGGCTCAACTCGGCCCTCAAATCCTCTCCCGGCGACGCCCGGGTCTTCCTGATGGGGATGCGCCTGGCCGAGGCCGCCGGCAACCCCAAGGGCGCCCTGGAGTCCGCGCGCAAAGCGGTCGAGCTCGCGCCCGATTGGGCCGTCGCGGTGACCGAGCTGGCCTTCCTGCTGGCGCGGCAGAACCAGTTCCAGGAGGCCATGGAACACGCCGAGAAGGCCGTGCGGATGGACGGAAACAATCCCGAACTGCTGGCCCGCGTCATCGACATCGCGCACCGGGCGCAGAATTTCGAGCGGGCGATCGAGTGGCTGGAACGCGCGACGGCGATCTCCCCGGACAGCGTGCACATCAAGCTGCTGCTGGCCCGCGACTGGCGCCTCACCGGCCAGCACGAGAAAGCGCTGGCCGCCTACGACCGGCTGCTGGAGGCGCAGCCGTCCGACAGCCACGCGCTGATGGGCCGGGCCCAGACGGCGCTGGGCATCGGAGACCTGCCGCGGGCCCTGAAGGACTGCGAGGCGCTGCTGGCGCTGCACCGGGACGACGAGGAAGTCCAGTTCTACCTGGAGCTGGCGCGCGGCCATACGCCAAAGCGCCAGCCGGCCAAGCTGATCCGCTCGCTGCACGACGGGATGGCCGAGGTCTTCGACCAGCACGTGGTGGCCGGGCTCAAATACAAATTGCCGCGCGAGGTCGCCCGGCTCATCACCGACCGCTATCCCGAGCTCGCGCTCAATGTGCTGGACCTGGGCTGCGGGACCGGCCTGCTCGGGGCCTGCCTGGGCCGCCTCAAGGGCGCCCTGGTGGGCGTCGACCTCTCCCTGCCGATGATCGAGCAGGCCCACCGGCACGGCGTGTACGACAAGTTCCACAACGTCGACCTGCACGACGCGCTGGACGCCACGCCCGAATCGCTGTACGACGTGATCGCGGCGCTGGATGCCTTCATCTACGCCGGGGACATCTCCAAGGCGATTCCGGACGCGTTCCGCATCTTGCGCCCGGGCGGCCACTTCATCTTCTCCTGCGAAACCGCGCTGGAGAGCGAGGCCGACCTGGTTCTGCGTCCCAGCTACCGCTACGCCCACAAGGCCAGCCACGTCGAGGCCATGTGCCGGGCCGCGGGCTTCGAGCCGGTGGCGCTGGATGCCATGACCCTGCGCTACGAGGCGCATCAGCCGGTCGCGGGCTTCCTGGTGGTCGCCCGCAAGCCGGCCGCCTGAATTCAGGCCAGCAGTTCCCGGATCTGCTGCAGCGCGGTCGGGTCCTCGATGGTCGTGAGGTCGCCCGCGTCGCGGCCTTCGCACACCGCCTGGATCGCGCGGCGCAGCAGCTTGCCGCTGCGGGTCTTGGGCAGCACCGTGACGAAGTGCACGCGCGAGGGCCGCGCCACGGCGCCGAGCTGGTCGTCGACCACCTTCATGATCGCGCCTTCGAGCGTGAGCTTGCCCTTGCCGTCGCCCAGGCCGGATGTGTCGCGCGCAACCACGAAAGCCACGGCGACCTGGCCCTTCAGCGGGTCCGAGACGCCCACCACCGCCACCTCGGCCACGTTCGGGTGGCTGGAGATGCTCTCCTCGATCTCGCGGGTCCCCAGCCGGTGGCCGGCGACGTTGATCACGTCGTCGGTGCGCCCGAGGATGAAGAAGTAGCCGTCCTCGTCGCGAATGCCCCAGTCGAAGGTGCTGTACACCTGCTTGCCCGGCACGGTCTCCCAGTAGGTGGACACATAGCGCGCGTCGTCCCCCCACACCGTCTGCATGAAGCCGGGTGGCGTCGGCCCCTCGATGACCACGACCCCCTTCTCGTTGGGCCGGGTGAGCTCCTCGCCGGTGCTCTCGTGCACCAGCTTCACGTCGTAGCCGTACATCGGCAGGCCCGGGCTGCCGAATTTGCTGGTCTTGCGCTCGACCCCGTTGGCCAGCGCCAGGATGGGCCAGCCGCTTTCGGTCTGCCAGTAGTTGTCGATGATGGGCCGGCCCAGGCCTTCCGAAATCCATTGCGCGGTCGGCTGGTCCAAGGGTTCGCCCGCCAGGAACAGCGCCTTCAGGGTCGACAAGTCGTATTTCTTGAGGAAGGCCGGGTCCTGCTTCTTGAGCACCCGCACCGCAGTGGGGGCGCTGAACATGGAGGTCACCTTGTATCTCTCGACCAGGCTCCACCAGATGCCGGCGTCCGGACGGATCGGCAGGCCCTCGTACATGATGGTGGCCATGCCCGCGAGCAGCGGGCCGTACACGATGTAGCTGTGCCCCACCACCCAGCCGATGTCGCTGGTGGAGAAGTAGGTCTCTCCCGGCTCGCCCAGGAAGATGTGTTTCATGCTCGCCGCCAGCGCGACCGCGTAGCCGCCGACGTCGCGCTGCACGCCCTTGGGCTGGCCGGTCGTGCCGCTGGTGTAGAGGATGTAGCTGATGTCGTCGGACTGCAGCCACTCGCAGTCGACGCGCGCGCCGGCCTGTTTCGCGCACAGCTCGCTCCAGTCGCAGTCACGCCCGGCGACCCGCTCCATGGGGGCCAGGCCGCGGTCCACCAGCAGCACCGACTGCGGCTTGTGGCTGGACAGGCGGATCGCCTCGTCCAGCAGCGGCTTGTACGGCACGACCTTGCCGGCGCGCGAACCGGCATCGGCGCTGATGATCACCCGCGGCGTGGCGTCCTCGATGCGCGAAGCCAGCGACACGGAGGCGAAGCCGCCGAACACCACCGAATGGATGGCGCCCAGGCGTGCGCAGGCGAGCATGGCGAATGCCGCCTGCGCGATCATCGGCATGTAGATCAGCACGCGGTCGCCTTTTTGCACGCCCAGGCCCTTGAGCACCGCGGCGGCGCGCTGGACTTCGTCGTGCAGCTGGCGGAAGGTGTAGGTCCGCTCGGCACCGGTTTCGCTGGAGACGTAGATCAGCGCCGGCTGGTCGGCGCGGTCCTTCAGGTGCCGGTCCACCGCGTTGTGGCACAGGTTGGTGATGCCGCCGCCGAACCAGCGGGCGAACGGCGGCCGGCTGTAGTCGCAGATCGTTCCGGGAGCTTGCCGCCAGTCGATCAGGCGGGCCTGCTCGGCCCAGAAAGCGTCCCGGTCCTGCAGCGACCGGCGATAGAACTCCGCGTAAGGGCTCATCCATGTCTCCTTTTTTGCTGCCCGTGGATTGACGCTCCACATTTTGGCCCCGTGGCTTGCCTCAAGCTGACGACGGCGGTCCACGCGGCCGCCGGGCGATTTCATTTGATCAGGCTCAAGACCTGCTTGAACTGCGGATGGTCCGCCCTGCGCAGCCACTCGAAGGCCACCATCTCGGTGGTCAGGAGCTCGGCCCCGTTGGCGGCGAGCCGGTCGAAGGCGGCATCGCGGTTGCGTTCGCTGCGCGAGCCGCAGGCGTCGGTCACCACCCAGACCTCGAACTCCTCGTCCAGCAGCTCCAGCGCGGTCTGCATCAGGCAGACATGAGCTTCGCAGCCGGCCAGCACGATGCTGTTGCGCTGCGGCGCGGGCGCCTGTTGCAGGTGCTTGGGCAGGCTGCGCGCGTTGCCGGTTTGCGCCGCCCGGGTCGGCGCCCGCAACAGGTCGGTCAACCCCTCCGCGCAGGCGCTGAAATGCATCTTGGCCAGGGTCTTGCGGCACAGGATCTTCAGCTCCGCCGCGTTCTCCCCCAGTCTCGTGGGATTTTGCTCGGTGCCCCAGGTGGGCACCTGCAGGAACTGGGCCGCGCGGCCCAGGCACAAGGCGTTGCGCAGCACCGACTCGCGGTCATGGATGACCGGCATCAGGCGCTCCTGGTAATCCACCAGGACCAGTTGGGATTCTTCGGCCGAAAGCAGCATCGTCTCCTCAGCTTCCTGCGGCGCCTCCCCGCCGCTCTGACTGTGCGTGTGCATCATACAGAGACCGACGGCGACCAGCGCGAGAATCACGACGACAACGATTGCCAATGTCTGCGTGTCCAGCCGCTTGGGGGTGTCTGATCGGCCGCAGGAGCCAACCGGCTTCGCGCATGGCGCCCTGCGGCCGCAGGATCGCGCGCCGATCTCAACGGGTACACTGGGCCGGACGCCCGAGGCCGCAGTGAAGAATCCCGCCGACTCCGCCGCTATCCGCTTGCTGTGCGTGGAAGACAGCGCCGACGACGTGGAACTCATGGCCATCGCGCTGGAACGCGCCGACCCCCATCGCCGCTACCTGTTGCACCGTGTCGAGGATGCGGGCGGTTTCGCCGCCGCGCTGCGGGAGGACTTCGACGTCATCCTGTGCGACTTCAACCTGCCGCGCTTCTCGCCCTACGCGGCGCTGCAAGTCCTGGTGGCGCAGCGTTGCGGCACGCCGCTGGTCGTGGTGACACGGGCCATCGGCGAAGAGGCGGCGGTGCACGTGCTGCGCTGCGGGGCCAAGGACTACATCACCAAGGACAAGCTCGGCACCCTGCCGCAGATCATCGAGCGCGTGATGACCGAGCGGCAGCGCACGCTGGAACAGGAGCGCATGGCGCTCGAGCTGGAGGCGGCCTACCGGCGCCTCAAGAGGCTGTCGGCGCGCCTGGTGGTGGCGCAGGAGCGGGAACGCACGCTGATTTCGCGCGAACTGCATGACCAGCTGGGGCAGACCCTCACCGCCATGGTGATCCACCTGCACGCCGCGCAGCGCGCCGCCGACGGTGCCGCCGCGAAGAGCCACACCGACACGGCCATGGAGATGGCGCAGGCTGCGGTCAAGCAGCTCAAGACCTTGTCGTTCTCGCTGCGCCCCGCGCAACTCGACCTGCTGGGGCTCGTGGCGGCCACGCAATCGGCCGTGCAGCGCATCGCCGAGCCGGCCGGCCTGGCGTTTCGCGTCAGCTCGCGCGGCGACGAGCCCGAGGATCTGGGTCCGACGGCCTCGGTCGCGCTGCGGCTGGTGCAGGAGGCGCTGAGCAATGTCGTGCGTCATGCACGCGCTTCGCACATCGCGGTGCGGATGCGCTTCCTGCCCAAGGAGCGCATCGGCGTGCTGGTGGTGGACGACGGCGTCGGCTTCGACAAGCACCGGATATTGGACGGCCAGGCGGGCGAGCACAACGTCGGCCTGTACGGGATGATCGAGCGCACCGAACTGGCGGGCGGCCGCTTGCATATCCGCACGCAGCCGGGCCGCGGCGTCGCGTTGCGCGCGGTGCTGTAGGGTATAAAAGGAAAAAGGGGGAACCATGAGAAACACTGCGCCTGCGCAACCGGTACGCGTCGTGCTTGCCGACGACCACGATCTGGTGCGCTCGGGCATCAAGGCGCTGCTGGAGATGATCGAGGGCGTCGATGTCATCGCCGAGGCGCGCGAGGGCCAGGAACTGGTGGGGCTCGTGGACGAGCTGATGCCCGACATCGTCATGACCGACATCTCCATGCCCGGCATGGACGGCATCACGGCGATCGCCCACATCCACGCCAGGCATCCGCAGATGAAGCTGCTCGTGCTTTCCATGTACGACACGGTCGATTTCGTCAAGCGCGCCGTCGCCAACGGGGCCTGCGGCTACCTGATGAAAGACGCGCCGCCGTTCG
>JAMPXR010000181.1 GCA_023701085.1 Ramlibacter sp.
AGCGCCGCGCCCAGGCTGCCGGTCTGGTTGGTGACCAGCACCCCCATGTAGCCGCCCAGCGTGAACAAGGATGCATGCGCGACATGCAGGATGCGCAGCAGGCCGTAGACCAGGGTCAGCCCCAGCGCGATCAGCGCGTAGATGCTGCCTTGCACCAGGCCCTGCGCGAGCAATTCCACGATCAGCACAAGCTCTCCTTGTTCCGGGACGGTTTCGCCGCAGCCTACTTCTTGACGCTGGCCTTGGTGGGCGCGGCCAGGTACACCGGGTCCGAGATCACCGTGAAGCGGCGGAAGGCCTTGTCCTTGACGATCTGGACCTGGACGTCCTTGTTCACTTCATGCAGGTCGTTGAAGGTCAGCTTGCCGACCGGCGTCTCGAAAGTTCCCCCGGCGATGGCGTTGCGGATCGCCTCGCGGTTGCTGGTGCCGGCCTTCTTCATCGCCTCGATCGCGATGAAGGTGGCGCTGTAGGTCGATGCCGCGACCATGTCCGAGCCGGAGCCCACCGCCTTCTTGAATTCGGCGAGGTAGGCCTTGGTGGCCGGGGAGGCCGAGTCGCGGTCCAGTGACGTGGTCACGTACACGCCTTCGGAAGCCGGTCCGGCGATCTCCATGAACTTCTCGGAGTCATAGCCTTCCTGGCCGATCACGGGGGCGGTGATGCCGGCGGCGCGCAACTGGCTGACCAGCGGGCCGGCGGTGAAGAAGTAGCCCGAGGCGTAGATCGCGTCCGGGTTGTCGGCCTTCAGGCTGGAGATCATCGGCCCGAACTGGCGATCGGCCATGGCGTACTCGTATTCCTTGGCGATGGTGATGCCGAACTTGGGCGCGCCTTCCTTGAAGCCCGCGGCCAGGGCCTGGCCGAAATCGTTCTTCAGCGT
This sequence comes from Ramlibacter sp., assembly GCA_023701085.1. Classification (GTDB taxonomy): domain Bacteria; phylum Pseudomonadota; class Gammaproteobacteria; order Burkholderiales; family Burkholderiaceae_C; genus Ramlibacter. The sequence continues at coordinate 884 of JAMPXR010000181.1, forward strand.
GACCAGCACCACGTTCTTCTTCTTCAGCACTTCGCCGACCAGCTTGGCGCCGGCGCGGCCCTGCACCTCACCCATGGTGGAGGCGCGGAACATGTAGTCGCCGGTGGTGGTCACGTCGGGGTGGATCGAGTAGGCCACCACGTAGGGGATCTTGGCGGCCTGGAAGAGCGGCGCGGCGGCGCGGGTGGACGCCGAGTACGAACCCGACACCGCCACCACCACCTTGTCCTTCTCGATCAGCTTGGTGGCGATCGGTGCCGCCTCCTTGGGCGAGGCCTGGTCGTCGTAGATCACCAGCTCGATCTTCTCGCCCTTGATGCCGCCGGCCGCATTGGCCTGGGCCACGGCCAGTTTGGCGCCTTCGAGCGCGGACTTGCCGTCGGCTGCGGCAAAGCCCGTCAGCGGCACGTTCAGGCCGATCTTGACGTCGGCATGGGCGGCGCCGGCGAGGCAGAGCAGGCTGCAGAGTGTCGTGAGGGTGAGTGCGGATTTCATGGTCTTCCTGTCAAGTTCATCAACAGCTACTTACGCGAGCTGCAACGCGTCCGGCGCTGGGCCGCTCCAAAAAAAAGCTTGCCGATCCGCGGGTGAGACGCTGGCGGACGGCGACCGGGAATCTCACAGGCCCAGCATCGGCAGGTCCAGGCCGTGCTGACGTGCGCAATTCTCGGCGATCTCGTAGCCGGCGTCGGCGTGACGCATCACGCCGGTGGCCGGGTCGTTCCACAGCACGCGCTCGATCCGCCCGGCGGCATCGTCGGTGCCGTCGCAGACGATGACCACGCCGGCGTGCTGCGAGTAGCCCATGCCGACGCCGCCGCCGTGGTGCAGGCTGACCCAGGTCGCGCCGCTGGCGGTGTTGAGCAGCGCGTTCAGCAGCGGCCAGTCGCTCACGGCGTCGCTGCCGTCCTTCATGGATTCGGTTTCGCGGTTCGGCGAGGCCACCGAGCCGCTGTCCAGGTGGTCGCGGCCGATGACGATCGGGCCCTTGAGTTCGCCCGACTTCACCATCTCGTTGAAGGCCAGGCCGGCGCGGTGGCGCTCGCCCAGCCCGATCCAGCAGATGCGCGCCGGCAGGCCCTGGAAGGCGATGCGCTCCTGCGCCATGTCGAGCCAGCGGTGCAGTCCGGTGTCGTCCGGAAACAGCTCCTTCATCTTGGCGTCGGTCTTGCGGATGTCCTCGGGGTCGCCGCTGAGCGCCACCCAGCGGAACGGGCCCACGCCACGGCAGAACAGCGGCCGCACATAGGCCGGCACGAAACCGGGGTAGTCGAAGGCGTTGTCGACGCCGTAGTCCTTGGCCACCTGGCGCAGGTTGTTGCCATAGTCCACCGTCGGGATGCCCATCGCGTGGAAGTCGAGCATGGCCCGCACATGCACCGCGCAGGACTCGCCGGCGGCTTGCCGCAGCTGTGCGTGCTGCGACGGATCGCGTTGCGCCGCGCGCCATTGCTCGACGGTCCAGCCCGAGGGCAGGTAGCCGTTGATGATGTCGTGGGCCGAGGTCTGGTCGGTCACGATGTCGGGGCGGATGCCGCCGGCCTTGGCGCGCCGCACCAGCTCGGGCACCACGTCCGCCGCGTTGGCGCACAGGCCGATCGACACGGCCTCCTTGCGGGCGGTGTGCTGCGCGATCAGGGCCAGCGCCTCGTCCAGGTTGGCGGCCTGCTTGTCCAGGTAGCGGGTGCGCAGGCGGAAGTCGATCGAGCTTTGCTGGCACTCGACGTTCAGCGAGCAGGCGCCGGCGAAGGTCGCGGCCAGCGGCTGGGCGCCGCCCATGCCGCCCAGGCCCGCCGTCAGCACCCAGCGCCCGGCCAGCGATCCGCCGTAGTGCTGGCGGCCCGCTTCGGCGAAGGTTTCGTAGGTGCCCTGCACGATGCCTTGCGAGCCGATATAGATCCAGCTGCCGGCGGTCATCTGGCCGTACATCATCAGGCCGGCGCGGTCGAGCTCGTTGAAGTGCTCCCAGGTGGCCCACTTCGGGACCAGGTTGGAGTTGGCGATCAGCACCCGCGGCGCGCCGGGATGGGTGCGGAACACGCCGACGGGCTTGCCCGACTGGACCAGCAGCGTCTGGTCATCCTTGAGCTTGCGCAGGCTGTCCAGGATGCCGTCGAAGCAGGGCCAGTTGCGGGCGGCCTTGCCGATGCCGCCGTAGACCACCAGATCGTCGGGGTTTTCGGCCACCTCGGGGTCGAGGTTGTTCTGGATCATCCGGTAGGCGGCCTCGATCTGCCAATTGGCGCAGGTGAGGGCGGACCCGCGCGGTGCGCGCACCGGACGGGACTTGCTGTCGGCGAAGGGGGAGCTGGAAGAGGCGGGCATGGTAGGGGCGCCGAGGCGCTGAAAGGGTGGTGGGGGGCTTGCAAGTTGTCTATACAATGAAGTATAGTTGTCTATACAACTCGGGCAACATAGGGTAAACCCTAGGCCTTTTCAAGATGAAGCCTACCAAGCTGCCGGCCTACGAACAGGTCAAGGCCTTTGTGAAGAAGCAGGTCAACGACGGCGCCTGGCGTCCCGGCGACGCCGTGCCCAGCGAATCGGCCCTGCAGCAGCAGTTCGGTGTCAGCCGCATGACGGCGAACCGTGCCATGAAGGAGCTCGCCGTGGAAGGCGTCGTCACACGCGTCCAGGGCTCGGGGACCGTGGTCGCGCAACTGCACCGGATCTCGACCACCTTCGCGTTTCGCGACATCCATGACGAGATCGTGGAGCGCGGCCACCGGCACAGTACCCGGATCCTGAGCGTCGAAGCCATGCGCGCGGATGCGGCGCTGGCGCAGGTCTTCAAGCTGCGCACCGGCGCCAGGCTCTTCCATTCCTTGATGGTTCACTTCGAGGATGGCGTGGCGATCCAGCTGGATGACCGGTATGTGAACCCGGCCAGCGCGCCCGGCTACCTGGGCGTCGATTTCAGCGAGACCACGCCGACCAATTACCTGTTGGAACACGCGCCGCTGACCGAAGCGAACTATTCGATCGAGGCCGCCCTCGCCAGCGCCCAGGAGGCGAAATGCCTGGGCATCAAGCGCGGCGAGCCCTGCCTGGTGATGACACGCAGCACGGTGAGCGGGCCTCATGTCGCCAGCCACGCCCGGCTGGTCTATCCCGCCATGCGCTATAGCTTCAGCGGAAAATTCCAGCTGTGAACTGGCAGATCGTTCGCACGGCGGATGCCGTCCCCAGCCCCTGGCGCAACGGCGGCGGGGTCACGCGCGAGCTGGTGGCCTGGCCGGCTGCCGGAGACTGGACCTGGCGCATCTCCGTGGCCGAGGTGGCAGCCAGCGGGCCGTTCTCGCGCTTCGAGGGCATACAAAGATGGTTCGCCGTGCTCGATGGCCACGGCGTGACGCTCGAACTGGGCGGTGCGCGGCAGACCTTGACGCCGGCCAGTCCACCCCTGTGTTTCGATGGGGCGGTGCCGGTCGATTGCCGCCTGTCGGGCGGTGCGACGCGCGACCTGAACCTGATGGTGCGCGCTGACCGCGCCTCGGCGCGGATGACGAGAATCGAAGGATCGGGACAGTGGGTCGTGCGCCGGCCCGGCGTCTTCGCTGTTTACGCCGCAAGGACGCCTGTCGCGTTGACTTGCGGCGGGCAGACGCTCAGCGTTCCCGCGGACAGCCTGGCCTGGCGGCGTTTCGCAGCCGAAGCGCGGGTCGAGGTCGATGGCGAGCTTGCCTTGTGCATGGAGATAGCCCCATGAGCCTGAAGTTATGGACCCACTGCAATGTCGCGACGCTGCAGGCCGACGCGCCCGACGGCTATGGGCTGATCGAGAACGCGGCGCTGGTCGTGGACGGTTCGCAGCTGCGCTGGGTCGGCCCGCGCGACCAACTCCCGTCCGAGCTGCGGCAGCGCTGCAGCCAGACCCATGACGCGGGCGGCGCCTTGATCACGCCCGGCTTGATCGACTGCCACACGCACCTGGTCTACGGCGGCGACCGCGCGGCCGAGTTCGAACTGCGGCTGAACGGCGCGTCCTACGAGGACATCGCGCGCCAGGGCGGCGGCATCGCGTCGACGGTCCAGGCGACCCGCAGCGCGTCCTATGAGGAGCTGCTGGCGCTAAGCGGCACGCGCCTGCGCGCCCTGCTCGCCGAGGGCGTCACCACCGTGGAGGTCAAGTCGGGCTACGGGCTGGCGCTGGAGCCCGAGCGCAAGGCGCTGCAGGTCGCACGCGCCCTCGGCCGCGGCAACCGGGTGGACGTGCGCACCACCTTCCTGGGCGCCCATGCCCTGCCGCCGGAATTCAAGGACCAGCCGGACGCCTACCTCGACGAAGTGCTGCGGATGCTGCCCCTGCTGCAGGCCGAGGGCCTGGTCGATGCGGTGGATGCCTTCTGCGAGCGGATCGCCTTCAGCCCGGCGCAGGTGCGCCGGGTGTTCGAGGCGGCGCGGCAACTGGGCTTGCCGGTCAAGCTGCACGCCGAGCAGCTCAGCGACAGCGGCGGCGCGCAACTGGCCGCGGGCTTCGGCGCCCTCAGCTGCGACCACCTGGAATGGCTGTCGGAGGAAGGCGCCGCCGCCATGGCCGCCGCCGGCAGTGTCGCCGTGCTGTTGCCCGGTGCCTTCTATTTCCTGCGCGAGACGCGCCAGCCCCCGATCGACCTGTTGCGCCGGCATGGCGTTCCGATGGCGGTGTCGACCGACTGCAATCCCGGCACCTCGCCCTGCACGTCGCTGCTGCTGATGCTCAACATGGCCTGCACGCTGTTCCGGCTGACGCCGCAGGAGGCGCTGGCCGGCGTCACGCGCCATGCGGCGCAGGCGCTTGGATTGCGCGACCGCGGCGTGCTGGCCCCCGGCATGCTGGCCGACTTCGTCCTGTGGGACGTCCGGCGGCCGGCGCAACTGGCTTATGCGCTCGGCGCCAACCCCCGCATCCAGACCATCC
>JAMPXR010000182.1 GCA_023701085.1 Ramlibacter sp.
CGACAACGCGCGGCTGATCGGCACGCTGCGCCATCTGCGCGACATCGGCAACAGCGTGATCGTCGTCGAGCACGACGAGGACATGATCCGCGCCGCCGACCACCTGATCGACATGGGGCCGGGCGCGGGCATCCACGGCGGGCGCGTCATGGCCCAAGGCGGCTACGCGGACATCCAGGCGACCGCGGCGTCACTGACGGGGCAGTATCTGTCGGGCGCCAAGAGCATTCCGGTGCCGGCGCGGCGCGCGCCCTGGCTGCCGGCGCTGGATCTGCCCCTCGCGGGTGGGGGTGCGTCCGCGCGCGGGGCGCCCGGCGCCAGCTCCGGCCCTGGCGCGGTGCAGGAGATCCGCGTGCTCGGCGCGAGCGGCAACAACCTGAAGAACGTCGATGCGGCGTTCCCCGTGGGCCTGTTCACTTGCGTCACCGGCGTATCCGGCTCCGGCAAGTCCACGCTGGTCAACGACACGCTGTATGCCGCGGTGGCGCGCACGCTGTACCGGGCGCACGAGGAGCCGGCGCCGCACGCGGCGGTGGAAGGCATGGAGCATTTCGACAAGGTCATCAACGTGGACCAGTCGCCCATCGGCCGCACGCCGCGCAGCAATCCGGCCACCTACACCGGCGTGTTCACGCCGATCCGCGAGCTGATGGCCGAGGTGCCCATGGCCAAGGAGCGCGGCTACGGGCCGGGGCGCTTCTCCTTCAACGTGGCGGGCGGCCGCTGCGAGGCCTGCGAGGGCGACGGCGTGGTGAAGGTCGAGATGCACTTCCTGCCCGACGTCTACGTGGCATGCGACGTCTGCCATGGCCAGCGCTACAACCGCGAGACGCTCGAAGTGCAATGGAAGGGACGCAACATCGCCCAGATCCTGGACATGACGGTGGAGGACGCGCACCTGTTCCTCAAGCCCGTGCCGGCCATCGCGCGCAAACTGCAGACGCTGCTGGACGTGGGCCTGTCGTACATCAAGCTGGGGCAGGCGGCCACCACGCTGTCGGGCGGCGAGGCGCAGCGCGTGAAGCTGGCCCTGGAATTGTCCAAGCGCGACACCGGCCGCACGCTCTACATCCTGGACGAGCCGACCACGGGCCTGCATTTCGCCGACATCGCGCTGCTGCTCAAGGTGCTGCACCAGCTGCGCGACGCGGGCAACACCATCGTCGTCATCGAACACAACCTGGACGTGATCAAGACCGCCGACTGGATCGTCGACATGGGCCCCGAAGGCGGCGCCGGCGGTGGCGAGGTGGTGGGCGTGGGCACGCCCGAGGACATCGCGGCGAACCCGGCGAGCCACACCGGCCGGTATCTGAAGCGCCTGCTGCGTTCCTGACGCCGGGGGTGCCTGGGCCTTGCGCGACAACGCGAAGGCCCGCCCCGAAGGCAGTGGCTACCGGCCGAAAGCCTGCCGGCGGGCCGCCTCCAGCTCGTCCTTCGTCCGGCTCGCCGCGCGCCGGGCGGCCTGGGCGAAGTCTTCGCCCGCCGACGCATACAGGATCGCGCGCGAAGAATTCACGACGATCGGAGCGTCGGGCCGCCAGCCCGCGCGCACGGTGGCGGCGGCGTCGCCGCCCTGCGCACCCACGCCGGGGATCAGCAGCGGCACGGTGGGCGCCACCTGCCGCACCCGCTCGATCTCCGCCGGGTAGGTTGCGCCCACCACCAGGCCCAGTTGCCCATTCACGTTCCAGGGCCCCTGCGCCAGCCGCGCCACGTGCTCGTACAACAGCGGCTGCCCTTCGATCGACGACAGCCGCTGGTTCTGCAGGTCGTCGCCACCGGGGTTGGATGTGCGGCACAACAGGAACGCACCCTTGCCCTGGTACTGCAGGTAGGGCTGCACCGAATCGAAGCCCATGAACGGGGAGAGAGTCACCGCGTCGGCGCCGTAGCGCTCGAACGCCTCCTTCGCATATTGCTCGGCGGTGGAACCGATGTCGCCGCGCTTGGCGTCGAGGATGACGGGCACATGGGGCGCCGCTTTTCGCACATGGTCCATCAGCTGCTCGAGCTGGCCCTCGGCCCGGTGCGCCGCAAAGTAGGCGATCTGCGGCTTGAACGCGATCACCAGGTCGGCCGTGGCGTCCACGATGCGGGCGCAGAAGTCGTAGATCCTGGAGGCGTCCGCCTTCATCGCGGCGGGAAAACGCCCCGGCTCCGGGTCGAGCCCGACGCACAGCATCGAGCCGTTGCGCTCGCGGGCATCGCGCAGCATCTCAAGGAAAGTCATGCCGGAATTGTAGTGGGAGGCCGCGCCGGAGCGCCCCGTCGTCCGGTCTCTCTTTTGTACACGGGTACCACGGTAACGAACGGGTGGCCGCGCGCGTCGAACCCGGCTGTGCGTGCGCGCAAGGGGCAGAATGCCTGCATGCAAAAGCTCAGCCGCAGACAGCTCGTCCTGCTCGTCCTGCTCACCGTCGTGTGGGGCATCAACTGGCCGGTGATGAAGCTGGGCATCACCGGCTATCCCGCCCTCACCTTCCGCGCGCTGTCGATCTGGCTCGGTATTCCCGTCCTGGCACTGGGCCTGCTGGTGCTCAAGGTGCCGTTTCGCATTCCGCGCCGGCACTGGCCCGAGCTGGTCCGGCTGTCCGCCGCCAACATGTTCGTCTGGCACGCCTGCATCATCCTCGCGCTGCAGACGCTGTCGAGCGGGCGCACGGCCATCCTGGGCTACACGATGCCGGTGTTCTCGGCGGTGATAGGCGCCCTGTTCTTCTCGGCGGCGCTGACGCGGCGGGGATGGTTCGGCGTGAGCGCGGCGGCCGTGGGCGTCGCCCTGCTGCTGTGGCACGAACTCAGCGGCCTGGCCGGCCGGCCCCTGGGCGTCGCGCTCGCGCTGACGGCCGCGGCGACCTGGGCGCTGGGCACGCAAATGCTCAGGCATTCGCGCATCGGCGTGCCGACCCTGGCCATTGCCTTCTGGATGACCGTGTTGACCGGGGTGGTCATGACGCTGCTCGCGCTGCTTTTTGAACGGGATGAATGGCGCGCCCCCGGCGCGACCGTGTGGGCCGCGGTTGCTTTCAACGCCGTGCTGATCTTCGGCTTTACCCATGCCACCTGGTTCCATCTGGCGCGTTCGCTGCCGCCGCTGGCCTCCACGCTGAGCGTGATGTTCATTCCGGTGGTGGGCGTTTTCAGCGGCGCCGTCTGGCTGGGTGAAGCGCTGCACTGGCAGGATTGGGCTGCTGTCGTGCTGCTGGCATCGGCCATCGCCTCGGTGCTGTGGCCTCGCGCTGGACTGCAAGCGCGCCGACCGGACTGACCGAGTCCGTGTAGGTGTTTTGGCGTAACCAATTCTCGGGAGGCGGGGTATCCAAAAAGAAGATAGTGTGTCTACATGTCACGAAGAAGCAGCTCGACGGCAACCACGGCTGAGCGCCACAGTTTCGACGCGCTGGCCGCATTCATCGATGCCATAGCTTCCGAGCGGCAGGCGTGGGACGCACTCCAACGCGGCGCCGACCCGCGGGAGCAGGCGGATCAGCAGGGCCTGTATGGCGCCTGGGTCCAGGCCGTCAATCGCGCCAACAGCGAGGCGCAGCGGTTCTTCGAGGCCAGCAGGTCGCGCCAGGGCGCTGGCGCCGCCCTTCAGGGCAGGCAGCTCCAATGTGAAGCGCAAGGGGTCGCCAGGGTTTACACCTAATTCAAATGCCTTGTGCGCGGCAATATGGCCGCACAAGCGGTCGCATGAAAGAGCAAACTGTGTCGCCCATTGACTGATCCCCCGATGCCGGCACGAAATCTTCCGCCAGACAATGAGGAAGTTCTGGAGCTCTCGGGCCGGATCTATGCCTCGGCGGCCGAGCCGCAGCAACTGGCCGAAGCGCTGCGCCTCTTCAACGAAGCCGTGGGCGGTGCCTGCGCGCAAATCTTCACCCTGCACGGCGGCAGGCCGGTTCGTTCTCAATTCAGCGGGACCGTTGAGTTTCCCGAAGAGCTGAATCGGCAGTACCTGAGCCGTTGGGGGGCGCTGGACCCGCGCGCGGCTGCGGCGGCCACCCTGCCCGCGGGCGAGGTGTTTCGGTGCCACGAGCGATTCGACGATGCCTTCGTCGGCTCGAACAGTTTTTACCAGGACTATCTCATTTCCCATGGACTGCGCTGGTCCATCGCGGGCGTGATCGATTCGAGCGCCGACACGGCGACAGTGCTTGCGGCTGCGAGGGCGCCGCAGGCGCCGCGCTTCGAAGACTGGACAGCGGCCTTGCTGCGCAAACTGCTGCCCCACTTTCGCGCGGCGGCAGCGCTCAGGGACCGGCTGCAAGACCCGAGGCCGGGCCCCAACCCGGCCATGGAGATGCTCAGGGCGCTCCCGATTCCGTGCCTGTTCACCGATCATGCAGGACGCTGCATCGAGCGCAATGAGGCTTTCGATCGCGCGGCCCAGCTGTTTTCAATACGGCTGCTGGTAGGCCGCGTGCGTTTCGCCGACCCGCAACTGCACCAGATGTGGGAAACGGGCCTGGCGGAAACCCACGCCACCGCCGTGGGCCAGTCGTTCCCGGCCCAGGGCGGCGACGGCAGGCCGTGGCGGGTGCACCTCGTCCCGTTGCACTCTGTCATCCAGAGTAACAACAACCTCGACAACAAGATGATCCTGGTCGTCTTCGAGAGGAAGGAGCAGGACCTGCAGCCGGCAATGGAATCGTTGACGAGCGGGGCGCACCTGACCGCGGCCGAGCTGGACGTGGCGGCCGGCCTGCTCCAGGGGCTGCCCGCCAAGGTGATCGCGCGGCAGCGCGGCGCTTCGGTCCACACCGTCAGGAGCCAGATCATGGCCATCCTCGAGAAGACTGGACACAGGTCCCAACGGGAACTCATGGCCGCATTCGGCGCCAGCGCATTCGGCGCGAGTTCGCAGTTCGCCAGCGCGCTGCGCCCCGTTTCGATGGCGCCCGATGCCGCGCAATCGGGTCCGGTGGGCCCCGCCCACCGCCGGGACGGGTAGCGACGGCCCGGCTGTAGAGCGCTCACGCCGAATCAGCTCATCAGTAATGCCGCCATGCATCTTTGATCTGACGCAAAGTCTCATCATTCATTTGAATGATAGACACGATTTGATACACATTAAACAATTTCCTCATCAGCACGGATGTCCGACTGATCTGAACGGCAGACCAACCATGAGGAAGTACACGATGAGCGCCTTCAATAGAAAACTCACGATGACCGTGCTGGCCACCGCGCTGTCCGGTGCGCTGGGTATCACCTGGACCGAGGCGTTCGCCGCACCGGGCGGCTCTGCGGGCGGCGCTGGCGCATCCGCCGGTAGCGGCGGTGGATCTGCGGGTAGCTCAGGTGGCTCAGGTGGCTCGGCTGGCTCAGCTGGCTCGGCTGGCTCAGGTGGCTCGGGTGGCGGCGTGGGATCCGGCGTTGGCGGAACGGGGGGCTCTGTGGGCGGTGGCGGCTCCGGCGGCGGTGTCGGCGGGGCTGCTGGCAATGGAAATGCCCAGGGCGGAAACGTCGGGACCGGAAACAGTGGCGCCGGGGTTGGCAATACTGGAGAGGGCAATCAGGGCAACGACAGCTCGAACGGCAACGCGGGCGGCGGCGGCAGCTCTGGCGGCGGCAGCTCTGGCGGCGGCAGCTCTGGCGGCGGCAGCTCCGGCGGTGGAAGCTCCGGCGGTGGAAGCTCTGGCGGTGGAAGCTCTGGCGGTGGAAGCTCCGGCGGTGGAAGCTCCGGCGGTGGAAGCTCTGGCGGTGGAAGCTCCGGCGGTGGAAGCTCTGGCGGTGGAAGCTCTGGCGGTGGAAGCTCTGGCGGTGGA
>JAMPXR010000183.1 GCA_023701085.1 Ramlibacter sp.
ACAGCGTGCCGGCCATACCGATGACCGACGCCGCGCTCATCCAGTCGGCGCCAGTCGCCATGCCGTTGTAGATGGCCGGCACCCGCCGGCCGGCGACATAGTATTCGGCCGCGTCCTTCATCGGCATGGCCGGTACGCTGTACCTCACAGGCTACGGCGGTCTGGCCTTCATCATGGGCTGGACGGGTGGCTACTGCCTGGTGGCGCTGTTCCTGGCGCCGTACCTGCGCAAGTTCGGGCAGTTCACGATCCCCGACTTCCTCGGCGAGCGCTATGGCGGCAACCTGCCGCGCTTCATCGGCATCATCGCCGCGATCCTGTGCTCGTTCACTTACGTCGTGGCCCAGATCTACGGTGTCGGCATCATCACGACGCGCCTGACCGGCGTGGCGTTCGAACTGGGCATCTTCCTCGGCCTGGGCGGCATTCTGGTGTGCTCTTTCCTGGGCGGCATGCGGGCGGTGACGTGGACCCAGGTGGCCCAGTACATCATCCTGATCCTCGCCTACATGATCCCCGTGGTGTGGCTGGCGGTGAAGCAGACCGGCGTGCCGGTTCCGCAGGCGATCTACGGCTACCAGCTCGAAAAGGTTTCCAAGCGCGGGGACGAACTGCGCAAGGACCCGAAGGAACTCGAAGTGGTCGCGATCTACAAGGCGCGCGCCGACGAATTCGACGCCAAGCTGAAGGACATTCCGCAGGCGCTGGCGGCGGACAAGGCAGCCGCCGAGAAGAAGCTGGCCGACCTGAAGGCGGCCAACGCGATGGCCTCCCAGATCGCCGCCGCAGAGAAGGAAGCGGCTGCGGTACCCAAGGATGCCGCGGCCGCCAAGGAAGCGTGGACCAAGGCCAGGGCGGCGAACCTCGATCGCGCCAAGCCGCTGGGGGGCATGCCCAACCATGCGCAGGTGTTCGCGGGCGATCCGAACGGCGACGCGGCGGCGAAGAAGGCCTTCGACGAATCGCGGCGCAATTTCCTGGCGCTGATCTTCTGCCTGATGGTGGGCACGGCCGCGCTGCCGCACATCCTGATGCGCTACTACACCACCCCCAGCGTGAAGGAGGCGCGCGACTCGGTCACCTGGTCGCTGTTCTTCATCTTCCTGCTGTACTTCACGGCGCCCGCGCTGGCCGTGCTGGTGAAGTACGAGGTGTTCAACGTGCTGGTGGGGACGCCGTTCGACAAGCTGCCCGCCTGGATCGCGAACTGGCAACGGGTCGACCCGGGACTGCTGTCGGTGATCGACATCAACAAGGACGGCATCTTCCAGCTGACCGAAATGAAGATCGGCGGCGACATCGTGGTGCTTGCGACACCCGAGATCGGCGGGCTGCCCTATGTCATCTCCGGCCTGGTCGCGGCCGGGGGCCTGGCGGCGGCGCTCTCCACGGCGGACGGCCTGCTGCTGACGATCGCCAACGCGCTCAGCCATGACCTGTACTACAAGATGATCGATCCGAACGCCTCCACGGCCCGCCGGGTGACCTTGTCCAAGATCCTGCTGCTGGTGGTGGCCCTGGCCGCGGCCGGGGTGGCCGCGCAGAAACCGGCGGACATCCTGTTCCTGGTCTCGGCGGCGTTCTCGTTCGCGGCCGCCGCATTCTTCCCGGCCCTGGTGCTGGGGATCTTCTGGAAGCGGGCGACCGGCATCGCCGCATCGTTGGGGATGATCGCCGGCCTGGGCATCACGTTCTATTACATGGCCACGACCCAGCCCTGGCTGCGCAGCGTGTTCGGCGTGACCTCGCCGATCGCCGACCATATCTGGTGGGGCATCCTGCCGATTTCCGCCGGCCTGTTCGGGGTGCCGTTGGGCTTCGCCGTGATCATCATCGTCAGCCTCCTGACCCCGGCGCCCAACGCTCAGATCCAGGAACTGGTGGAGCACGTGCGCTATCCGTCGCTGAAAGGCTCGGCCAAGAGCCTGATCCACGGCTGACGGAACGGGGACAAGGCCCTGCCCGGGACGATTCGGGGCAGGGACCCGCCCGCCGCCGCCCCGGCCCGATGGCCGGGGCGGCTTTTTTTTGCCTTCTCGCCGCGCGCTTGGGGGAGCGGGGCGGTGTTCACGTTGGCGGCATGGGAGAACTTCCTGGGTATAATGATGGGCTTTCCTTGCCACACCACTTCCGACGCAGTGGGTGGCTGCAATCCCTCATCCACAAGGAGTCCCATGCGTCATTACGAGATCATTTTGCTGATCCATCCGGATCAGAGCGAACAGGTTCCGGCCATGCTGGAGCGCTACAAGGGCATGATCACCGCCGGCGGCGGAAAAGTGCACCGGGTAGAAGACTGGGGCCGGCGTCAGCTGGCGTACCAGATCAACAAGCTGGCCAAGGCCCATTACCTGTGCATCAACATAGAGGCCGGCCAGCCGGTGATGGCCGAACTGGAGCATGCGTTCCGCTTCAACGACGCGGTGCTGCGCCACCTGACGGTGCAGCGCAAGAAGGCGGACACCGGTCCGTCGGCGATGATGAAGACGGTGGAGCGCGAAGAGGCCCGCAAGGCGCAGCAGGCGGAGTACCAGGCCGGATAAGCGGCCGTCTCCGGGAATGAACCAGCTCGTCCTGAGCGCGCGTATCGCCGAAGCCGGCACCTTGCGGCATACGCCCGCCGGCTTGCCCGCCCTGGATCTCAGGCTCGAACACGAGTCCGAGGTCAGCGAAGCAGGGCAGCGCAGGCGGGTGGCGGTGGCGATCAGGGCGGTGGCGTTTGGCAGCGTGGCGGAAACGCTGGTCAGACAAGCCATCGGCGGCAGCTGGAAGTTCACAGGATTCCTGGCGACGCCGCGCAACGGCAAATACCCCGTGCTCCATGTGGAGTCGTTCCAGCAACTGATTTGAATACTTTGCGGGACAGGCCTTCAGCGCCGTCCCGTGCACTTTAGAAAGGGTCCCGAAAAATGGCCACGTTCAAGAAGTTCAACAAGGACAAGCGTCCGAAGCGCAACACCCAGTCGCTGCTGTTCAAGCGCAAGCGGTTCTGCCGCTTCACCGTCGCCGGCGTCGAGGAAATCGACTACAAGGATGTCGACACCCTGCGCGATTTCATCGCGGAGAACGGCAAGATCATCCCGGCGCGCCTGACCGGCACCCGCGCGATCTACCAGCGCCAGCTCAACACGGCCATCAAGCGCGCGCGCTTCCTGGCCCTGGTGCCGTATACCGACCAGCACCGCATCTGAGGAGCGACCCCATGCAAGTCATTCTGCTCGACAAGGTCGTCAACCTCGGAAATCTCGGCGAGATCGTGAAGGTCAAGGACGGCTACGCACGCAACTTCCTGATTCCGCAAGGGCGCGCGCGCCGCGCCACCGAAGCCAACAAGGCCGAATTCGAGGCCCGCCGCGCCGAACTCGAAAAGGCCGCCGCGGCCAAGTTGGCGGAGTCGCAATCCCAGGCCGAGAAGCTGGCCGGGACCACGGTCAAATTGACCCAGAAGGCGGGCGTCGACGGGCGCCTGTTCGGATCCGTGACCAACTACGACATCGCCGAGGAACTGAACAAGCTGGGCTACAAGGTGGCCAAGGCGCAGGTGCGCATGCCCAGCGGCCCGATCAAGCACGTGGGCGACAGCACCGTCAGCGTGGCGTTGCACACGGACGTGGCGGTGGACATCAATGTCACCGTGTACGGCGAAACCGCCTAGTCTTCGCGAGACCGCAGCGGTGCCGGCAGGCCGCGCCCACACCAGGGATTGACCCCGCCGCCACGGCCCGGTATTCATGGCCGTTGCGGCCCGGCACTTCGGCGAGCCAGCCGCCCCTCGGGGCGGCTTTTTCGTCCTGGGGGCCGGTTATCCCGGATTGGGCACCGCCCGTCCACAGGAATTAGCGATTCATCCACAGCCTGTGCCCAGTGTTATCACTGGACGTTTCCACAGCCTCGCTTTAGCATCCCGGCATTGCCTGAAGAGGGACCATGTCCGCCGTTCTTTCCGCCGTCGACGATGACTTCACCCGCGATCAGCAGATCGCGCAACTGCGCATTCCGCCGCACTCGATCGAGGCCGAATCCAGCGTCCTGGGCGGGCTGCTGCTGGACAACGGGGCCTGGGACCGCGTGGGCGACCTTCTCACCGACAGCGATTTCTATCGCTACGAGCACCGGCTGATCTACGCGGCCGTGGGGGGCCTGATCAATGCCACCCGGCCGGCCGACGTCATCACGGTGCACGAGCAGCTGCAAGCGCTGGGCAAGGCCGACGAAGTCGGCGGCCTGGCCTACCTCAACTCGCTCGCGCAGTACGTGCCCAGCGCGAGCAACATCCGGCGTTACGCCGAGATCGTGCGCGAGCGTTCGATCCTGCGCAAGCTGGTGAGCGCCAGCGACGAGATCGCCACCGCCGCGTTCAACACGCAGGGCAAGCCGGTCGACAAGATCCTCGACGAGGCCGAGCAGAAGATCTTCAACATCGGCGAGGAAGGCTCGCGCATGAAGCAGGGCTTCCAGGCGATGGATGGCCTGGTCGTGCAGCTGCTCGATCGCGTGCAGGAGATGGCCGACAACCCGAACGACATCACGGGCGTTCCGACCGGCTTCTACGACCTGGACCGGCTCACGTCGGGGTTCCAGGCCGGTGACATGATCGTCCTGGCGGCGCGTCCGTCCATGGGCAAGACCGCGCTGGCGATCAACATCGCCGAGCACGTCGCACTGCATGAAGGCCTGCCGGTCGCCGTCTTCTCGATGGAAATGGGCGCCAGCCAGCTGGCCGTGCGCATCGTGGGTTCGATCGGCCGGATCGACCAGATGCACCTGCGCACCGGCAGGCTGACCGACGACGAATGGCCGCGCCTGACCGAAGCGATCGAGAAGCTGCGCAACGTGTCGCTGCACATCGACGAGACGCCCGGCCTGACCACCAGCGAGCTGCGGGCCAATGCCCGGCGCCTGGCGCGCCAGTGCGGCAAGCTGGGCCTGATCGTGGTCGACTACCTGCAGCTGATGAGCGTGTCCAGCAGCATGAGCGAGGAAAACCGCGCCACGGCGGTGGGAGAAATCTCGCGCGGCCTGAAGATGCTGGCCAAGGAGCTGCAGTGCCCGGTGGTCGCGCTGTCGCAGCTGTCGCGCGGCGTGGAGTCGCGCACGGACAAGCGGCCGATGATGAGCGACCTGCGGGAATCGGGCGCGATCGAGCAGGACGCGGACGTGATCATGTTCATCTACCGCGACGACTACTACAACAAGGACTCCAAGGAGCCGGGCGTCGCGGAAATCATCATCAGCAAGCAGCGCAACGGCCCGACGGGCACCGTCAAGCTCGCGTTCGTCAAGCCGCTGACGAAGTTCGAATCGCTGGCGTCGGGCGGCGACTACTGACGCGAAAACGAACCTGCGAGGCTCACCCGGGCTACAGCACTTCGCTGGCGAAGTCCGCCAGCCGGGAACGCTCGCCGCGCGCCAGCATGATGTGGCCGCTGTGCGGCCAGCCCTTGAACTTGTCCACGGCGAACGTCAGGCCCGACGACCCCTCGGTCAGGTAGGGCGTGTCGATCTGGGCGAGGTTGCCCATGCAGATGATCTTGGTGCCTGGGCCGGCGCGCGTGATCAGCGTCTTCATCTGCTTGGGCGTCAGGTTCTGCGCCTCGTCGATGATGACGTACTTGTTGAGGAACGTGCGCCCGCGCATGAAGTTCATGCTCTTGATCTTGATGCGGCTGCGGATCAGCTCGTTGGTCGCGGCCCGGCCCCAC
>JAMPXR010000184.1 GCA_023701085.1 Ramlibacter sp.
GCAGTCCCACACGCCGCTGGCCTGACGACCGACGCGGCGTTCGCGCCGCGCGCGTGAGACTGCCTTGAGCCACTCATCGAAGGGATGATCCATGGCACACAGCAGCATCCTGGGCGCCGACATCGCGCCCGGCTTCCCGAGCGGCCGGGACTCGGACGCGCTGGGCCCGAGCGACAGCTCCGACAGCGGCAGCGATGCCGCCGGCACCGACGAGATCCACGAGGACAGCGACGCGGCGGGCACCGGTGCGCGCGGTTCGGTCGCCGGCGACGACGCACGCGAGGGCGCCGACATCCTGCCCGATCGCGTGAGGCGTCTGCGAGGCGACGAGGGCCTGCCCGAGGACGATCCGGACTCCGCAGAATTCACCGACCTGGACGTTGACAACCCGGCCGACAGCGAGAGCGGGGAATAGGCAGGGCGCTGGAGAGGGCAGCGCGGCCAAGGCGGCTGTCCAGAGGCTTTCTCACCGCACCAGCGTCGAGGCGCCGAACAGGCTGCGCACGAATTCGACCGCGAGTTCGGCCGTGCGGTTGCGCACGTCCAGCGCCGGATTGATCTCCACCACGTCGAGCGAGCCGAGCCGCCCGGTGTCGGCGACCATCTCCATGCACAGCTGCATCTCGCGGTAGGTGGGGCCGCCGCGCACGCCGGTGCCGACACCGGGGGCGTCCAGCGGGTCCAGGCAGTCGAGGTCGAAGCTCACGTGCAGGTGGGTGTCCTCGTCGACGTCATGCAGCGCCTCGGTCATGGTGTTGCGCATGCCGTGCTCGTCGATGTGGCGCATGTCGAAAACCTGCAGCCCGAGCCGGTGGATCGCCTGCTTTTCCTCCGCGTCCACGCTGCGGATGCCGATGAAGTCGATGTCCTCGGGCGCGAGCGCCGCGCGTGTGCCGCTCCAGCCGACCAGCGCGTCGGGGCCGTGGCCCAGCAGGCAGGCGACCGGCATGCCATGCAGATTGCCCGACGGGCTGATGACCGCGGTGTTGACGTCGGTGTGCGCATCCAGCCAGATCACGCGCAGGTTCTTGCGTTCCGCGCGGCAGTGGCGCGCCACCGCGCTGATCGAGCCGATGGCCAGGCAATGGTCGCCGCCCATCAGCAGCGGCACGTGGCCGGCCCCCAGCGCCCGCGCCACGGCATCGAACACCGAGCGGTTCCAGGCCACCACCTCGGGCAGGTGGCGCAGGCCGCCGCTGGGCGCCGTCCAGGGGTTCGGCGGTCCGGCCAGGTTGCCCTGCTCGACGACGTTCAGCTTGTGCGCGCGCAAGGCCTCGGCCAGCCCGGCCACGCGCAGCGCGTCCGGCCCCATGCCGGCGCCGCGCACGCTGGCGCCGACATCGGTGGGCGCGCCGATCAGGCTGACGGTTCTCATGCGGCCATTGTGATGCGGCCCCCAACCGCGGGGCCGCCCTCATGCTACAGGATGCGTCCGCACGGGCCGGGCGGGAGCGTCGCCGGCCATGGGGCGAGACAGCACGCTCGGCAGTGACGCGCTATCCTTCATGCGTGACTGAAGAACTGCTGGTTCGCCAAGCGCCCCTCGAGCCGGGCTCGGCGGCTCGCCGGCAAGCGGCCCGGGCAGGCGCGGGGTCGCGGCCGCGCAGGGACCGTACAGCCAAATCACCCCCGGTCCTACAGCCATGGCGGCGCAGCCGCGCCAGCATGGGGCTTACGCCCCAGAGTGGAGCAGCCCATGCCGGACGAAAAACACAAGTCGCCGGACCAGGACCGGCAACGCAGCAACGTCCACCCGGAAGAGCGGGCGGCGATGAAGCTGGACCGCGCGCGGCCCGCGGCGAAGCCGCGCAAACCCCTGCGACCGAAGGGACTTGACGTGCGGCTGACCGAGCAGCGCAATCCGCGCAGCACGCGCATCGACCGGCTCTCGACACTGGGCATCGTCGATCTCATCAATGCCGAGGACCGCATGGTCGCTGCCGCCGTGGGCGAGGAGCGCGAGCAGATCGCCCGCGCGATCGACCTGGTGGTGGACTGCTTTCACCGCGGCGGGCGGCTCATCTACATCGGCGCGGGAACTTCCGGCCGGCTGGGCGTGCTGGACGCGTCGGAAATGCCGCCCACTTACCGCAGCGAGCCCGAATTGGTGCAAGGCATCATCGCCGGCGGCAGCGAGGCCTTGCTGCGTGCCCAGGAGGGCGCGGAGGACCACCCGGAGGACGGCGCGAGCGCCATCGACGCCACGCACGTCGGGCCGGACGATTTCGTGCTCGGCATCGCGGCGTCCGGCACCACGCCCTATGTGCACGGCGCGCTGAAGCGCGCGCGCGAGCGCGGCGCACGCACCGGCTTCCTGCTGTGCACCTACCCGTCCGCGCAACTCATCGCCGCGCACGACGTGGTGATCGCGCCGCTGGTCGGCCCCGAGGTGATCACCGGGTCGACCCGGATGAAGGCAGGCACCGCCACGAAAATCGTGCTCAACACCATCAGCACCGCGGTGATGGTCAAGACCGGCAAGGTCTACGGCAACCTGATGGTCGATTTGCAGGTCACCTGCCAGAAGCTGCAGGATCGCGGCGAGCGCATCCTGATGGAGACGCTGGGGGTCCAGCGCGCGCAGGCCAGCCGGCTGCTGGAAGAATCCGGCGGCCACGTGAAGACGGCCATCGTGATGTCGAAACTGGCGGTCGGCGCGCAAGAAGCGCGCCGCCGCCTCGCGCAAGTGGGCGGCTCGATCGCCGATGTGGTGGGAAACCTGCGCAGCCGATGAGTGTCCGGCGGCGCGCGCAGGGACGGTCTGCGGACACGCTGTCCTGTGTAAAGGGGATGCCCCGGCGGTCGAACAAGTCGACGGCCGAGCAATAAATCACAGACAATCGACCTTCCCTGAATTAGCATTGCCCCGATCATGAAGATGGACCGCGATTCCCCCTCCTCGCTGCTGGCCGAGTATTCGGCGGCGCTGGAGCGGCAGCGCGCGGAATGGACGCTCGCCACCGACGCCGCCGTGGGCGCCGTGGAGCGCGTCAAGGCTTATGCGCGCTGGCTGGCGGCATCGGAGCGGGTCAAGAGTCTGTCTGCGGCCATGGGCAGGGATCAGCCGATCCAGCCCTGCCGGCCTTAAGTCCCAACCGGCCTCTTTTCCTTCGGCGCCGCGCTTCGGGGCGGGCTCTCTCTCAGCGCTGCAGCGTCGCTTCTTCGACGATCGCCTTGTAGGAATAGCCCGCGCCGAAATCGCGGTCGGTGCGCAAGACGCCCTTGGCCGTCACGATGTCGCCCACCTTGGCCTGCTCGGTCGTGGTGACGAGCAGGTCGTTCGTGCCCGCGGCGGCGGAGCCGGATCCGTCGCGCAGGTGAACCCAGTTCTTGCCCATGATGGCGGGGCTGTATTTGACGATCTTGCCGCGCACCAGCACGGGTTTGTCCTTCAGGTCCGCCGGCTTGGTCATGATCTCGGCGACCGTGCGGGCGTTCGGCCCGGTGGCCTTGGGCACCTGGACGTCGGGGGCCTGGGCCGGCTTGGCGGCCGCGCCGTGCGGCCCCGCCGCGCCGCCGCCTGCCGCCGCCGCGGCGGGCTGCGCGCCCGCGAGCGTTCCGAAGGCGACCGCGGGAAAGGTTTTCTTGAGCGTCTTGCTCTCGAAGTTGCTCATCACGGTCACGTTCTGGACCGTGACCTTGGCGCCCTTCTTGACCGGCGCCGTGGGGACGGCGGCCCAGGTGTCGCCCTGCGCCGTCTTCAGGCGCAGATAGGTGTAGCCCTCGACGTTCTGCACCTCCAGGACTTCACCGGCGATGGCCACGGCGGCCGGGCCTTGGGGCGCTCCCGGGCCGGCCGCCCAGACGAATGGAGCCGCGGCCAGCATGCAGGCCGCCAGCAGGGTTTTCATGGTCAACCACTCCTTTGCAGTGCGGCCAGCATAGCAGTCAAGCCGCCCGCCGATCCGGCGCGCCGGCGGCAGGGTTTGCGCTATCGCAAGTCACCTTCATTGGGTGCGCGTGACCTTGTCCAGATGGCGCGGGCGGTCGGGGTCCAGCCCGCGCGAGCGCGCCAGCGCCTCCACCATCGGGTAGAAGCTCTGGAGCATCGAAATCGGATCGAGTTCGACCGCGCCGGCTTCGGCGATCGGCAAGCTGGCGCGCGGCGTGCCCGCCGGGGCGGCCAGCAACACGCGCGCGCCGCGCGAGCGCATCGTGTCGGCCAGCGCCAAGAGCCCCGGCTGCGCGGGCCCGCGTGGCGCGAACACCAGCAGCGGATAGCCTTCGCCGACCAGCGCCATGGGCCCGTGCTGCACTTCCGCGCCGGAAAACGCCTCGGCCTGAATGGCGCAGGTTTCCTTGAACTTGAGCGCCGCTTCCAGCGCGACGGGCAGGCCCAGGCCGCGGCCGATCACCAGCAGCCGGTCGGCACCCTGCAAGGCCTCGACGCCGGCGGACCAGTCCGCGCCGGCCGCGCGTGACAACACCCCCGGCAGGGCGGACAAGGCCGTCTGCAAGGCCGCGTCCTCCAGCCAGGCCGCCAGCAGGCGGGCGCCGGCGCTCATTTGCGCGATCACGCTTTTGGTGGCCGCCACGCTGGTCTCGGCGCCCGCGCGCAAAGGCAAGACCCATTGCGCGGCACGCGCCAGCGGCGAGGCGGTGTCGTTGACGAACGCCGCCGTCATCGCCCCGCCGCCCCGGAAATAGCGCGTCGGCTCGACCAGGTCGGGGCTCTGGCCGGACTGCGAAAAAGCGAAGGCGGCCAGCCCCTGGCAGGCGATCTTCGACTGGTACAGCGTGACCAGCGACATGGGCAGCGAGGTCACCAGCCGGCCGGTGCGCGCCATGATGAGGTAAGCCGCGTAGTGCGCCGCGTGGTCCGAGCTGCCGCGCGCCACCGTGAGCAGCGAGCCGGGCGGCTGCGCGCGCAGCCGGGCCGCCAGGTCGCGGTAGGCCCCGCCGTCCTGCGCCAGCTGCTGCGCCACGGCGGCGGCGGCCTCGCGCGCTTCAACCCGCATGCGCGAGCTCAATCGAGACTCCTTCGACGATCACGTCCGTCAGTCGCAGGTCGCGGTCCAGCACCACCGCGTCGGCCCAGGCGCCGGGCGCCAGGCGGCCCCGGTCGGGCAGGCCCAGGTAGTCGGCGGCGTGGGTGGCAAGGCGCATGGAAGCTTCGGCCAGCGACAAGCCGAGCGCATCGACCAGGTTGCGCAGGGCCTGGTCCATCGTCAGGGTCGAGCCCGCCAGCGTGCCGTCGGCCAGCCGCACGCCGCCCAGACATTTGGTGACGGTCTGGCGGCCCAGGCGGTATTCGCCGTCGGGCATGCCGGCGGCCGAGGTCGAGTCGGTCACGCAGTACAGGCAGGGAATCGAGCGCAGCGCCACGCGCAGCGCGCCGGCATGCACATGCAGCAGGTCCGGAATGATCTCGGCGTAGCGGGCATGCGCCAGCGCGGCACCCACCATGCCGGGTTCGCGGTGCTGCAGGGGCGTCATCGCATTGAACAGATGGGTGAATCCGCGCGCGCCCTGCGCCAGCGCCTGCAGCGCGTCCTCGTAGCTGCCCAGGCTGTGGCCCAATTGAACGAGGTAGCCGGCGGCGCCCAGCGCCTTGATCTGCTCCAGGTTGCCGGGCATTTCCGGCGCCAGCGTGATCAGCCGGATCGGCGCGATCGCGTGCAGCCGCGCCAGCTCCTGCAGCGACACCGGGCGCGCGAAGTCGGGCTGCGCCCCCAGCCTGCCGGGGTTGATATA
>JAMPXR010000185.1 GCA_023701085.1 Ramlibacter sp.
ATGACGATCTCGGCCGTCTTCTTCAGCGTCGTGCTGTCGTAGACCGAAATCAGTTCGGTCGCTCCGCCCAGGTACAGCTCCTTGCCGTCGGAAGAGATGTTGATCGCGTAATAGGTGCGATCGGCCGGCGCCTGCTGGACGACCTTGCGCGCGGCAAGGTCGATCTTGACGAGCTGGTTCATCACCGCGAACACCTCGTTCCTGTTCGCCGGATTGACGACCGACGAGAAGTAACCGGTATCGGCGTTGGCGACTTCGGCCACCGCCATCGCTTCCTTGTCCAGGTCGAAGGTCAGGACGCCCAGCTGGAATGCTTCGGGCGACGTGGGATCGACATCGGTGCGCGGCGCGAAATAGGGCGTGGAGAGCACCCCCGACTGCTCGTACTGCGGCCAGAACGCCAGCAGGTCCGGCTCGCCCACGCCTTGGCGCTTCCAGTGGCGCAGGGGGAAGGTCTTGTCGATCTTGCCGGTGGCGGCATCGATGACGTACAGATCCCAGCCGAGCGCGAGGACCCGGTTGCTTTGCGGCCCTGCGGCCAGCATCCCGATCCGGCGGGGCGCCGGAAACACCCGCGCCGGGGTCGCTCCGACGCCGTCGGCGGTTTTGTACACGGCGATCCGGGTGGGCAGCACCTCGTATTCGTTGCGCTTCATGCGCGTGGGGATCTGGTGCACGAAAAGCTGCTGGCCATCCTGGCTCACCACCATGGCCAGCATCGACTTCACCCGCACGCCGGGTTCGGACATGTCGGCACGGAACACCTGCTTGCCGCTGGCCAGGTCGATGCCGACGACGCTTTCGTTGCGGTTGGTCAGGACGTAGGCGACCTTGCCGTCCTTGGGCAGGGCGATGGTCGAGGCGACGCCCTTGCCCGGAATCAGGAAGGTGTGCAGCACCTGGCGCGCCGCCAGGTCGATCACATGCAGGCGGTTGGGGCGCGAGGCGACGACCATGTAGTCCTTCGCCGCCGCCGACCAGGCGCACAGGGCCAGCGCGGCCGCAAGCCAGAATTTCATGAGATCAGTCCTCCGGGAAAAGGGATTGCAGTTCGCGCCAGTTGCGCAGCGCCGAATCCTTGCCGTCGCTCCATTCGGGCTGGGTGTTCAGGCCGTCGGCCAGTTGCGCGGGCCACCAGCAGGGATCGGTGCAGCCATACAGGTCCGCCTCCACCGGCTGGCACAGGTTGGACAGCCCGCCGAAGGCATCCAGCTCCCAGCCGGGGTCGAAGGTCGTGGTGCAGCCGACGACGTTGCTCATGAGCGTCGCGGCGCCCGCGTCCACGGCGCCGGGCGCGGCGAGACCGCGTGCCTTCTCGTTCAGCGGTATCAGTCGTTTCATGTCAGTTCCCTCCGTTGCATGTTCCCCGCGGTGAAAAAGCCGGGGTTCGCGATGGCGATTTCCCCGTAGCACGCCAAGCCGAAGTCGAGCCATTCGCGCACGAACTCGCAATGCTCGAAGGTCGGCGCCAGCGGATCGCCGCCGTGCACATAGGCTTCGTGGTAGCAGCCGCCGGCGCAGATGCCGCGCGCGCGGCAGCCGCGGCAGGCCTCGTGCACGTGCTGCGCCGCGCCGACGAAGTCCGCGAGCCTGTCGATGTCGACGCCGCGGGTGACGTCTCCAAAAGAGGCCGTGCCGGTGCCGGTGAAGCGGTGGCACAGCGACAGCGTGCCGTCGGCGCCCGCCGCCAGCAGTCCCAGCCCGGCGCCGCAGGGCAGCACCTTGTGGGTGCCGCGTGCCAGGTCCAGCATCATGTGGTCCATGTTGGAAAAGCCGTGATGCCAGCCGCGCTTGGCGGCCTTGACGTAGTCGCGCCCGAGCGCCTTCATGCCGTCCAGGATCTGGCGCAGTTCGCCCGGCGCCAGGGCCTGCGGCGAGCCGGGGCTGGCGGTCACCGGCGCGAATCCGGCTTCGGCAAAGCCGATGTCCTCGCGCAGATGACGGAAGATGCGCTGGACATCGGTGTTGCCGCGGCTCAAGGTGACGCGCGCGCCGACCGGCCGGGGCAGCCCGGCCTGGATCAGCTTCCGGGCGTTCGCCGCCACGCGCTGGTAGGTGCCGCGGCCATTGAGGGTGACGCGGCGGCGGTCGTGTTCGAGTTCGTCGCCGTCGATGCTGATCGCGATGCCGACGGCATGCTCGCGGAAGAAGGCGATCATCTCGTCGTTCAGCAGGGTGGCGTTGGTGGTGAGCGAGAAATCCACCTGCTTGCCGGCGGCTTGCGCGCGCGCCCGCGCCTCCAGGGTCAGCGCGCGAATCGCCGCGAAGCGGGTCAGCGGCTCGCCGCCGAAAAAGACGATGCCCACGCGCTCGCGATCGCCCGCCTGGCGCAGCAGCAGGTCGATGGCCTGAAGCGCGGTCTCGTGCTCCATCACCTGCGCCGCCTTGGGCGGTTCCAGGTCCTCGCGATAGCAGTACGAACAGCCGAGATTGCAGCCGGTGGTCAGCGTCAGCACCAGCGTGCCGATGGGCGCGCGCGTCACGGGCCGCGGCGCGGCGGCGTCGGTTGGCAAGCCGGGCCCCAGCACGCCCAGCGCGATGAAGTCGGCCAGTGCGTCGCACACGGCCCCGGGCGCATGGGTGCCGTCGAAACGCGCCTTGACGGCGTCCGCGCGGACCTCTTCATGCTCTTCGATGAAGGCCAGCAGGTCGTCGCCGACGCGGTCGAGTTCGAACACCGAGGTGGTCGGCACGTGCAGGAGCACGCGCCGTCCGGCCGCGTCCACCGCCCGGTAGTTCTGGTGTTGCAGTTGCAGGGATCCCATCTGGCGCGCCCCTTACCGCAGAGGCGGCGTGTTCCAGCGCTGCGCGCCGACCACCATGCGCGCCTTGCCGCTGAGGGTCTGCGAGCCATCCTGGACGCTCGCCGTCACCGCCAGGTCGCCCACATTGGACTGGCCGCCCCGCGCCGGGTTGGGGCCCGCCAGGGCGGGCAGGAAGCGGCCCGTCGGCTCCATCACCCCCGCGAAGGCGACGTCATTGGCGGCCTTCGCTTTCTCGTCGTTGTTGTCCACGCTCCAGTGGGCATTCACCGGCCCGAGGCGCAGGTCGTCGCCGGTGCCGGGTTTGCCGTCGGGGCCGTTCAGGTAGGCGACGGCCTCGAACTGGGCCGTCAAGGCCGCGTTGGCGCCGCCGGCCAGGCGGGCCATGGCGAATTCGGGTTCGACACGGATCGAATCGAACTGCCGGTACACCGCCAGCCTGGCGTCGGCCCCGGCCGGCCCCGGGCCCAGCTTGCGCCAGCCGGTGGCCGCGCCCTGCGCGACCTTGACCGTCACCAGTGCCTCGTCCTCGGAGACCCCCTCGACCTTCTCGACGCGCACGTCCGAGCCGAGATCCAGTCGTTCCAGCTGGGCTGTTCGCAATTTCACCCCGCTGACGCGCAGCGTGGTGCTCTCGCCGCTCTTCACGAGCGCCGGGGACACGGCGACGATGGTGCCGGGCCGGACCGAATCCATGCGCACCGCCTCGAAGCGCGCGCCGACCTCGTCGGCGCCGCGCATGAACCAGCGCCCCGACATCGTGGCGCCATCGGCGCTGAGTGCGAACACCGAGCGTGTCTCCTGGTTGCCGATCAGGGCGCTGCCGCGCCACTCGTAACCGGCATAGACGACCGACTCGCCCTCCCCGACCAGCCGGTTGCCGTTGTCGTACACCAGATCGTAGGCGGCGGCGTAGCGGCCCGCCTTCAGGGCGCCCACCCGCAGGTAGCCGGAGTAGGCCCCCACGCCCGGCCGCCAGCCCGCGACGCGCCAATGGCCGGTCGGCGCCCGATGGCTGGCGCGGCGCCACTTCGCCCACGCCGCCGTGTCGTACGGATAGAGTTCGCCCAGTTTCGACGAGGTGTCGCCCAGCGCCAGATCCAGCCAGTTGCGGTCCCGGCCCAGCGCCGAATACTCGACACTGGGGAACTGCCCGACGTGCGTGTGCACCAGCTTGCGCCATTCCTGCGTGTCGCGCCGCTGCAGGGCGACGCGGCCGAAACTGTGGCAGCGCGCGCACATCTGCCCCAGTTCGTCGGACGGGACGATGTCCGCGATGTTGGGCTGTCTTTCGAGCAAGGCGCGATAGGGCGCGCTCTCCTGCGGCGCCAGCCCTTGTGTGTCGGCCAGGTACTTGACCAGCACCTTGCGCTCTTCGCGCGTGACCTGGACCTTGTGCCAGATGCCCATGCGCACGATCGTCATGTCCCAGCCTTCCGGGCTCTTGCGGATGTTGGAAAGGCGCTCGAGCTTTTCCTTGCCCGGGTGACAGGCACCGCACTTTTGCACCAGCAGCGCAGGCGCGGCGGCCAGTGCGCCCCCCGCGCCCACGAACATGTGCGCCGCCAGCAGCAGCGCCGGCCCGGTGACGCGCCACACCTTGCGGTCCCGCACGCCGTGATCGACCACCTGATTCATGTCATCTCCCGTCCTGATAGTCCATCGAAATCGCTGCGTGGAATCGGCTCGGCGTTACCGGGCGATGTCATCGCTCAAAACGCCGGAAGGCCCCAGCAGCACGACCTTGCCCTGGCCGGCATCGGCCACGCTCGTCAGGTTCAAGCGGTCGGCCCGCTCGCGGCTTTCGAAACTGCGGCCGCCGTCCTTGCTGAGCAGGACCGCTCCGCTCATGCCGACCAGCACGACGCGCCCGTCCGCCAGCTGCGTCACCCCTGACAAGGCCTGCGTGGTGCCGGTGGCGACCGGCTGCCAGGTATCCCCGTTGTCCTCGGAGCGGAAGGCGTTGCCCCGCATGCCCACGATGAGGAGGGCCCCGTCGCGCAGCATCAGTCCATTCCAGAAGGAACCCTTGTAGGCCGGCTTCAGTGTTTTCCAGCTCTTGCCCGCATCGGTGCTGCGAAATACGGTTCCGGCCTCGGCCGTCACGAACAGGGCGCCACCCGCGCCGGGGAAAATCTGGTTCAGATGCCGGTCGCGGTCGTCGCCGTGCCCCAGTTCGATTTCCTTCCAGCTCTTGCCGCCGTCGCGCGTTTCGATGGCGCGCCCGAACGATCCGACCGCGATCCCCTGCCGTTCGTTGGCGAACCAGACCGACAGCAGCGCCAGGTCGGGCGCGGCGCGGTGCTGCAGCTCCCAGGTTTCGCCGCCGTCGCCGCTGCGCAGCACGACGCCGCCATGGCCCACGGCCCAGCCCAGCGAGCCGTTCACGAACCACACGCCGGTCAGCATGGACCGCGTCTGCACGCTTCGCGCCTGGCGCCAGCTCCTGCCCTGGTCGTCGGACAGCAGCACGATGCCGTAGTCGCCCACGGCCACCAGCCGCTGGCCGGCGCGCGCCACCGCCAGCAGCGGCGCCTTGGCAGCCTTGGCGACCTGGGCAGCCGGCTGCGACGGGCCTTGCTCCATGGCCCGAAGCGCGCCGCCCGGAACCAGGGCGGCCATCGAAGCGGCCAGCGCGCCGGCGGCGATTCGGGTGAATGTCGATGTCTTCATGGCGGCTGCGTGGTCAATGCGCCAGCAGCGGCGCCCGCACCGGTCCGGTGCGCGGAAGAATGCGGTCGATCACCACCGCCAGGGCCGGCAACAGCGTCATCGCCATGATCATGTTGACCATGAACATGAAGGTCAGCAGCATGCCCATGTCGGCCTGGAACTTGAGCGCCGAGAACGACCAGGTCGCCACGCCGACCGACAGCGTGATCGCCGTGAAGATGGTGGCATTGCCGGTCTCGTTGAGCGA
>JAMPXR010000186.1 GCA_023701085.1 Ramlibacter sp.
GCGTCGCGGTAGGCCGGGCCCAGCTGTTCGTTGTTCTCCACGCTGACCCGCAGGTCCTTGAGCAGGCCGTCGGACAGCCCGTAGACCCAGCCGTGCAGCGTCACCTGCTGGCCGCGCTGCCAGGCATCCTGCATCACGGTGGTGTGCGCGACGTTGGCCACCTGCTCGATCACGTTCAGCTCGCACAGCGCGTCCAGGCGCCGCTCGGGCGCCAGCCACTCGAGCAAGCCGCTGTGCTTTTCGCGCACGTCCTTCACGTGCTGCAGCCAGTTGTCGGCCAGACCGACCCGGGCCCCTTCGAGCGCGGCCCGCACCCCCCCGCAGCCGTAGTGGCCCACCACCATCAGGTGCCTGACCTTGAGCTGGTCGACCGCGAACTGGATGGTCGACAGGCAGTTCAGGTCAGTGGGCACCACCACATTGGCGACGTTGCGGTGGACGAACACCTCGCCCGGCTCCAGGCCCGTGATCTGGTTGGCCGGCACCCGGCTGTCGGAGCAGCCGATCCACATGTAGCGGGGCTGCTGCTGCTGGGTCAGGCCGGTGAAGAAGCCGGGACGTTCGCGCTCCATCCGGGCGGCCCATGCCCGGTTGTGGGCGAACAGGTCTTGAATTTCGGGCATGGTGCGATTTTCGCAGGGGCCGGGGCCCCGGGGCCGGGTCTAGGGAGTTTTTCGTAGGTGAGCGCGACCGGGCCGCGTTTTCGGCTGTTCCCCTGGCCCCCGCCTCACATCGTCTCGGCGAACAGCTCCCGGCCGATCAGCATGCGCCGGATTTCGCTGGTGCCCGCGCCGATCTCGTACAGCTTGGCGTCGCGCCACAGCCGCCCCAGCGGGTACTCGTTGATGTAGCCGTTGCCGCCGAACACCTGGATGCCCTCGCCCGCCATCCAGGTGGCCTTCTCGGCGCACCACAGGATGACGGAGGCGCAATCCTTGCGCACCTGCCGCACGTGCTCCTCGCCCAGGGAGTCCAGGTTCTTGCCGATGGTGTACAGGAAGGCGCGCCCGGCCTGCAGCACCGTGTACATGTCCGCGAGCTTGCCCTGGATGAGCTGGAATTCGCCGATGCTCTGGCCGAACTGCTTGCGGTCGTGCACATAGGGCACGACGTTGTCCATCACCGCCTGCATGATGCCCACCGGGCCGGCGGCCAGCACCGCGCGCTCGTAGTCCAGGCCGCTCATCAGCACCTTGGCGCCGCCGTTGAGGGCGCCCAGCACGTTCTGCGCCGGCACTTCGACATCCTGGAACACCAGCTCGCCGGTGTGCGAGCCGCGCATGCCCAGCTTGTCGAGCTTCTGCGCGATCGAAAAGCCTTTCATGCTCTTTTCGATCAGGAAGGCCGTCACGCCGCGCGCGCCCAGTTCGGGCTCGGTCTTGGCGTAGACCACCAGGGTGTCCGCGTCGGGCCCGTTGGTGATCCACATCTTGCTGCCGTTGAGCAGGTAGTAGCCGCCCTTGTCCTGCGCCTTGAGCTTCATGCCGATCACGTCGCTGCCGGCCCCGGACTCGCTCATCGCCAGCGCGCCCACGTGCTCGCCGGAAACCAGTTTGGGCAGGTACTTGCGCCGCTGCGCGTCGCTGCCGTTGCGCCGGATCTGGTTGACGCACAGGTTGCTGTGGGCCCCGTACGACAGCGCGACCGAGGCCGAGGCGCGCGAGATCTCCTCCATCGCGATCATGTGGGCGAGGTAGCCCATGCCCGCGCCGCCGTACTCTTCGGGGACCGTGATCCCGAGCACGCCGAGCTCGCCCATCTTGCGCCACAGGTCCATCGGGAACTGGTCGCTGCGATCGATCTCGGCCGCGCGCGGCGCGATCTCGGCCTGGGCGAAGCCGCGCACCGTGTCGCGCAGCGCGTCGATGTCTTCACCGAGCTGGAAGTTCAGGCCTGGAAGGTTCACGCAAGTCTCCTCGTCATGTTGTGGGGCTTTGATTTCAGTGGACCACGCCTTCGCGGCCGACCACCGTCATGACGGTGCAGCTCATCGTGGCGATCAGCTTCTCCCGCCCCTGGTCGACCGCATAGGCGCGGCCTTCGACGACGGAGATCGTGCGGCCCGGCTTGATCACGTCGCCGACCATGCGGAAGCGCTGGCCCTGCGCCGGCGCCAGCAGGTTGATCTTGTACTCGACCGTCAGCACCGCGGATCCGGCGGGCATCAGGCTGAACGCCGCGTAGCCGCAGGCCGAGTCCAGGGCGGCCGCCACCATGCCGGCGTGCAGGAAGCCGTGCTGCTGGGTGAGCCCTTCGGCCCACGGCAGCTCGATGGTGACGTGTCCCGGCTCGATGGAAGCGAGCGTGGCGCCCAGCGTCTTCATCGCCCCCTGGCGCGCAAAGCTGGCACGCAGGTGCGCGGCGTATTCAGGGTCCTTGGGTTCGAAGCGCGTCACGGTCATGGCGAAGCTTTCAGTTGACGTTTACGTAAACGTCAATTATGCCTTTTCAGGCCGGCTGGCGCGACTTTTCAGCCCGCGCCAGCAGCGCGCGGGCCTCTTTCTCGTGCACCTTGACTTCCTCCAGGTTGGCCTGCAGGTCCGCCATCTGCTCTTCCAGCTGCCGGCGGTGCTGGGCCAGCACCGCCAGGAATTTCCGCAGCTGCGGCCCGGTGTCGCGCGGGCTGTCGTACATGTCGATGATTTCGCGCGCCTCGGTCAGCGACAGCCCGAGCCGCTTGGCCCGCAGCGTGAGCTTCAGGCGCGTGCGGTCGCGGTTGCTGTAGACGCGATTGCGCCCGCCCGGGCCCGAGCGCTCCGGCTGCAGCAGGCCCATGTCCTCGTAAAAGCGCATGGCCCGGGTGGTGAGGTCGAACTCGCGCGCCAGGTCGCTGATGGTGTAGGTGGTCGTGGCCATGGGAATAATCGTCGTGTACGGCGGGGGACAGTGGGGCTATCGGCCGGTCCCTACAATGCCGATTACATATGACGTTTACGTCAACGTCAATCCCGGTCCGCCGCCCAACCGATTTCACCCGCCCATGAATCCTTCCGAACAGCTGCTGCACTACCCACTGGGCGACGCCATGCCCGCGCAGGGCGAAACGCTGGTGGTGGCCGCGGGGGACGGCAGCGGCCTCGCGCCCGCCGTGAAATGGATCCGGATGGCGCTGCCGTTCGCGCTCGACCACATCAACCTATGGCTGCTGCGCGACGAAGACGAGGACGGCCGGGCCGGCTGGACCGTGGTGGACTGCTGCATCACCCGCGACGAATCGAAGGCCCAATGGGAGCAGGTGTTCGCGACCCAGCTGGAGGGCCTGCCCATCCTGCGCGTGATCGTCACCCATATGCACCCGGACCACATCGGGCTGGCACACTGGCTGTGCAAACGCTGGGACGCCCCGCTGTGGATCAGCGCCACCGACTTCAATGCGGCCCATACCGCCTCGCTCAGCACCAGCGGTTTTGGCGGAGAACGGGCGGCCAGTTTTTTCGCCGCCCACGGCCTGCTCGACTCCGACTCCATCACCAAGGTTCGCGGCCGGGCCACCTACTACCCGAGCATGGTGCCCGAGATCCCGCCCAGTTTTCGGCGGCTGCAGGACGACGACGTGCTGCGCATCGGCGGTCGCGCCTGGCGCTGCGTCAGCGGCTACGGCCACGCGCCCGAGCACATGTCCCTCTATTGCGAAACGCTCAAGGTGCTGATCAGCGGCGACATGCTGCTGCCGCGGATATCGACCAATGTGAGCGTCTATCACATCGAGCCCGAGTCCGACCCGCTGCGGCTGTTCCTGCAATCGATCGACAAGTTCACCCGGCTGCCGGCCGACACGCTGACCCTGCCCTCGCACGGCAAGCCGTTCCTGGGCTTGCACGAGCGCGTGCGCCAGCTGCACGAGCACCATCGCGAACGGCTGGCCGAGGTGGAGCAGGCCTGTGCCCGGGCCCCGCAATCGGCCGCCGATATCCTGCCCGTGCTGTTCAAGCGCAAGCTGGACCTGCACCAGACCACGTTCGCCATGGGCGAATCGGTGGCGCACCTGCACGCCCTGTGGTTCGCGGGCAGGCTGCGTCGCCGCCGCGACGGCGACGGCGTCTACCGCTTCGCGCCCGGATCGGGCTGCGTCGACCGATCCTGAGCGCCCTCGCCGGCCAGCCAGGCCGGCGGCGCCGTTTCCGACAGCGCGAAGTGGAAGGTGGCGCCCTCGCCGGGCCGGGATTCGGCCCAGACCCGGCCCTGGTGCCGGGTGACGATGCGCCGCACGGTGGCCAGCCCGATGCCGGTGCCCGGGAATTCGGCGTCCGTGTGCAGCCGCTGGAACGCGCCGAACAGCTTGCCGGCATAGGCCATGTCGAAGCCGACGCCGTTGTCGCGCACGAAAAACGCGCCGTCGCCGGCCTGCCGGCCGACCTCGATCAGCGCGTCCGGACGCTGCGACGTGAACTTCCAGGCGTTGCCCAGCAGGTTTTCCATCAGCACCCGCAGCAGCCGCGCGTCGCCCTGCGCCAGCAGCCCTTCCTGCACCCGGGCCTCGACCTTGCGCGCGGGGTGCTGCATGTGCAGCCCCTCCAGCGTTTCGCGCGCGATCGCGCCCAGGTCCACGGGGCCATAGGCCAGGGGTGCGCGAACCACGCGCGCCAGGGACAGCAAGGCCTCGATGAGCTGCTCCATCTTCTCGACCGCGGCCTGGATGCGCGACAGGTAATGCAGCACCCGCTCGTCGGCATGGCCCTCGAGCTTGAGCGCCAGGGCGCGGCTGAACCCGTCGATGGCGCCCAGCGGCGCGCGCAGGTCGTGCGACACGGAATACGAAAACGCCTGCAGTTCCTGGTTCGAGCTGCGCAGCGCCTGCTCGATCGCCTTCAATTCGGTGATGTCGGTGTCGATGCCGACCCAGAACGCGACGCCGCCCTGCTCGTCGAGCACCGGTGCGGCCTTGTACGACATGGTGTGATAGCCGCCGTCGCTGGCCCGCACGCGGCGCACCCCGCTGAACGTGCTCAGGGTCTGGCCCGCGCGCCGGCCATTGGCGCGAACCTCGGCCCGGTCGTCCGGGTGAACCGCCGCCATGCCGCTGGTCCCCAGCCAGTCCTGCGGCGTGCCCCCGACCAGGTCGTACCAGGCACGGTTGAGAAACGTCAGGCGGCGTCCGCTGGCGTCGCAATTCCAGATGACCTCGGGCGCCTGTTCGGCCAGGGTGCGAAACAGCTGCTCCTGCCGCGTCAGTTCGGCCGTTCGCTCGGCAATTCGCGCTTCCAGGCCGGCGTTGAGTTCACGGACCTCGGTGAACAGCCGCGCATTCTCGATGGCGATGGAGGCCAGCTGCGCCAGTTCCAGCGCCACGTACTCGTCGCGCTCGGTGAACTCGCCCTTCTCCTTGTCCAGCAGCGCCAGCAGGCCGATGGTCTCGCCGCCGCGGCTGACCAGGGGCAACGCCAGCAGCCCGCTGGACGGCGCCCGCGCGCCCGCGTCGCCGGCGAATTCGCGCCAGCGCGCACCCGCTTCGAGTTCGGCCTGCGCCATGCGCACGGCCCCGCGCGACTCGCGCACCATGGCGTCGATCCCGGCACCGACCGGCGCGGCCTCGTGCTCGTGCCAGGGTGCGTATTTCCCCGACAGCGACACCGACGTGAAGATCCGGCTGGCGTCCTCGTTTTCGGCCAGCCGCACCAGCGCCTGGTGGCAGCCGATGACCCGGCAGGCCTGGTCGGCGACCTCCTGGATGGTGTCC
>JAMPXR010000187.1 GCA_023701085.1 Ramlibacter sp.
ACGCCAACTGCAGCCTCGACTATTTCCACGCGCTGTCCCTGGCGCAGCGCATCCAGGACCTGGGCGTGACCTTCTTCGAGGAGCCGGTGTCGCACAACGACATACCCAACCTGGTCAAGTTGCGCGCCAAGACCTCCATTGCGCTCGCGGCCGGGCAGAACGAGGGCCTGGCCAGCCGGTTTCGCGACATGCTGGTCGCGCAGGCGGTGGATGTGGTCCAGCCCAACGCCTGCATTACCGGCGGCTTCACGCAGTGCCTGCGCATCGCGGGCATGGCGGCCGCGTTCAACACGCAGTTCGCCAACGGCGGCGCCTGGCCGCATCACAACATGCACCTGCACGGCGGGCTGGCCAACGGATCGCTGGTCGAATACCACTCGGTCGCCGTGGAATGCTGCAAGCTGGTGTTCGACGGCCTGGCCGAACCCGTCAATGGCGTGCTGACCCTGCCCGACACGCCGGGCCTGGGCTTCAAGCCCAACCGCGAACGCATCGCCGAACTGGCCCGCCGGCCCGGTTCGCGCGGGGCGGGTAAGGCATGATAGAGGGCGGCAGAACAACAACCGACGGAGACATGACATGACAATTTTCCGCCGCGCCCTGGTGCGCCGAACCTTGCTGGGCTGCGCCCTTGCCCTGGCCTTGCCGCTGGCCGGCGCGCAGACCTATCCCAACAAACCGATCCGTGTGCTGGTGGGCTACGCGGCCGGAGGCGGCGTGGACGCGATGGCGCGCATGCTGTCGCAGCGCCTGCCGGCGCTGCTGGGACAGCAGGTCGTGGTGGAAAACCGCGCCGGCGCCTCGGGTGTGATCGCCGCCGACGTGGTGGCCAAGGCGCCGCCGGACGGCTACACCTTGCTGGTGGGCGAGAGCGGCTTGCTGATCGCCACGCAGCTGCAGGCCCGTGCGAACCTGGATCCGCTCAAGGCCTTCACGCCGGTGGCCGGGCTGTTTCACGCGCCGCTCATGATCGTCGCGGGCAACAACGTTCCGGCGGCCACGCCCAAGGAATTGATCGGGCTGCTCAAGGCCAACCCGGGGAAATTCTCCTACGCCACTTCCGGCGTGGGCACTGTGCACCACCTCGGGTTCGAGATGATGAAGGCGAAAACCGGCACCTTCGTCCTGCACATTCCCTACCGCGGCGCCGCCCAGATCATGCCCGACGTGATCAGCGGACAGGTGCCGCTGGGCGTGGTGAGCGCCTCGGCCGGCATGTCGCAGGCCAAGTCCGGCCGGCTGCGCGCCATCGCGATGATGAGCACCGGAAAGCTGGCGGGCGCCGAAAACGTGCCGGCACTGGCCGACGCATTGCCCGGGTTCGACATGGCGCCGCGGCTGTTCCTGCTGGCGCCGGCCGGCACGCCGCAGCCGGTGGTGGACAAACTGAGCGAAGCCGTTCGCACGGTGCTGGCCAGCGCCGACCTCGCGCAGGCTGCCGCCCAGCAGGGCGCGATTCCCGCGTTCATGGCCCCGGGTCCGCTCGCGGCCGACATGGCGCGCGAGTCGGCCGACTGGATAAAGATCATCAAGGCGCAGAAGATCGCGGTGGAATGATGGGCTCGATTCCTTGTGCCGGTCTCATCGTCCCTCCCGCCGAGGGACTGGTGCCGCAGGACGGCCCGCTGCTGTACGGCGGCCGCGTGAAGTTCATCGCGCGCGGCCTGGGCATAGGCGCCGTGTCCCCGGACGGCTTCAACCCCGTCATGGACACCATCCTGGAGCGCGCGCGCGAACTGCGCGACGCGGGCGCGCAGGTGATCTCGCTGATGGGAACATCCATCAGCTTCTACCGGGGCGCGGCCTTCACCGAATCGCTGCGCGCCGCCATGCAGGACGCCACGGGCGTGCCGTGCACGACCATGAGCCACGCGATCCTGGCGGCGCTGCGGCAGCTGGGCATCAAGCGCGTGGCGGTGGCCACCTCTTACATCGACGAACTGAATGCGCGGCTGGTGGACCACCTCGGCACGGCGGGGTTCACCGTCACGGCGATCCGCGGCCTGTCGATCACCGCCGTCAAGGACGTCGGACAGGTGCCCACGCGTGCCCTGGTGGAGCTGTCCGAATCGGTGTACCGCGAAGACACCTCGGCCGACGGCGTGTTCATTTCCTGCGGCGGCCTGCTCACGCTGGAGGCGATCAGGCAACTGGAGGACAGGCTGGGGCTTCCGGTCACGGCCAGCTCACCGGCCGGCTTCTGGGACCTGGTGCGGCTGGGCGGCTGGGACGCCAGCGCACCGGGTTTTGGCCGCTTGTTCGCGGCCCGCTGACGCTGCCTGCGGATGGCGGCATTCGTTCAACCCCGCGCGCGCATCGCCTGGACAACACCGCCAAGGTGGCTCAAAGTCACAGGCAGCCGCGGCTGAATTGATGAGGAGAGTTTTGTGAGACCGGCACCCTTCCAGGACGAACAATCGCTGGCGCCACCGCGCGTTGATGTGGAAACCCGCGCCGATGGCAGCTTCGTGCTGCGCAATCCGCAGCCGCTGCAGCCGTTTACGCGGTGCATAGGCGACTGGCTGGAACACTGGGCCGCGACGACGCCGCAGGCGCTGTTCCTGTGCGAGCGCGGGCCCGACGGGCAATGGGTCAAGCTCAGCTACCGGCAGGTGCGCGAACGGGTGGGGCGCATCGCCCAGTCGCTGCTGGACGCGGAGTTCGCGCCGGGCAAGCCGGTGGTCATCCTGTCGGACAACTCGGTGGAAGCCGCGCTGCTGGGCCTGGCCGCGATGCACGTGGGCCGGCCTTTCTGCATGGTCTCCAGCGCCTACTGCCGGCTCACCAAGGACTACACGAAGATCGCCGGCATTCTCGACCAGCTGGCGCCGGCGCTCATCTATGCCTCGGACGCCCGCGTGTACGGCCCGCCGGTGGCGATCTGGGGCGACAAATGCCCGGTCTTCTTCGGCGTGAACGCGGCCGAACACAAGGGCGCGCAATCGTTCGCCGCGCTGGAGGCCGCGGCGGGCGAGACGCCGGCCGTGATGGACGCATTCGCGCGCATCCGTCCGGGCGATCACGCCAAATACCTGCTCACCAGCGGCTCGACCGGCATTCCCAAGGTCGTCATCAACACCCATCGCATGCTGTGCGCGAACCAGCAGCAGATCGCGCAGATCTGGCCGTTCCTCACGCGCCATCCGCTGGTGCTGGTGGACTGGCTGCCCTGGAGCCATACCTTCGGCGGCAACCACAACTTCAACATGGTGCTGTCGCACGGCGGCACGCTCTACATCGACGAGGGCCGGCCCGCGCCGGGCCTGATAGAGCGTTCGGTGCGCAACCTGGCCGAAGTCAAACCCAACTTCTATTTCAACGTGCCGCGCGGCTTCGACATGCTGCTGCCCTTCCTGGAACAGGACGCGCAGACCGCCCGCGATGTCTTCGAACGGATGGAGGGCATCTTCTACGCCGCGGCGGCGCTGCCGCAGAGCCTGTGGGTGCGGCTCGAAAACGTGGCCAGGCAGGTTCGCGACCGGCCGCTGTGGTTCACGTCCGCGTGGGGTGCCACCGAAACCTCGCCCGCGATCACCACGGTGCACTGGCACATCGAGCAGGCCGGCTGTATCGGCCTGCCGCTGCCCGGGGCCGAGCTGAAGTTCGTGCGCAATGGCGAAAAGCTCGAGATGCGGCCCAGGGGCCCCAACATTTTTCCCGGCTACCTTCACCACATGACCCTGACGGCCGAAGCGTTCGACGAGGAGGGCTTCTACAAGATCGGCGACGCCGGCAAACTCCTTAACCCGGCCGATCCCTCGCAAGGTGTCGCTTTCGACGGCCGGGTGGCGGAGGACTTCAAGCTCTCCAGCGGCACCTGGGTGAGCGTGGGCACGCTGCGGCCGCGCATCGTCAGCGCCATGGCGCCCCATGTGGCCGACGTGGTGATCGCCGGCCACGACCGGGTGGACTTGGGCCTGCTGGTGTTCCCGACGCCGCAGGCCAAAGACCTGCCCGAAGGCGCGCTGCAAACCCATGTGCGCGAAGCCCTGCAGCGTCTGCAGGCCGAGGGCGGCGGCTCGTCGCAATGCCCGGTGCGGGCGATCATCCAGGCCACCCCTCCCAATGCCGATGCCGGCGAGATCACCGACAAGGGCTACATCAACCAGCGCGCCGTGCTGGGGCACCGGGCCGACGAGGTGGCGGCGCTGTACGAGG
The DNA here is from genome assembly GCA_023701085.1 of Ramlibacter sp. GTDB lineage: Bacteria > Pseudomonadota > Gammaproteobacteria > Burkholderiales > Burkholderiaceae_C > Ramlibacter. The sequence continues at coordinate 4,159 of JAMPXR010000187.1, forward strand.
AAGGCCATCCGCGGGTGATCCGCCCATGAAGATCGCTGTACTGGGCGGCGGCCACGGCTGCTATGCCGCCGCCGCCGACCTGTCCGAGGCCGGACATGAGGTGCGCCTGTGGCGGCGCGACGCGGCCGCGTTGCAGCCGGTGGTCGACAGCGGCGCGATCGTGCTGAAGGACGCCGCGGGTGCGCGCGAGGTTCCGCTGGCGCTGGCCAGCGCCGACATCGGGCGGGTGCTGGCGGGCGCCGCGCTGATCGTGATCCCCAGTCCGGCCACGGCGCAGGCCGATATGGCCCGCGCCATGGCGCCGCACCTGGCAAGCGGGCAGGTGGTGTTCCTGGCGCCGGGCACCTTCGGCAGCTGGGTCATGGCCAGGGCCGTGCGCGAATCGGGCAACCGCGCCGACGTGCTCTGGGCAGAAACCGGGACCTTGCCCTACCTGGCGCGCAAGCACGGGGAGCGCGAGGTGAACGTGACCGTGCGCGCGGTGCGGCTGCCCACCGGGGTCTATCCGGGGCGGCGCGCGCCGGAGGTGCTCGCGGTGATCGGGGCGGCCTATCCCAGCGTGCACGGCTGCGGCGACGCGCTTTCGGGCGCGCTGATGAATGCCGGGCCGGTGATCCATCCGCCGCTGATGGTGATGAACGCCGCGCCGCTGGAGCATTTCGACCGCTGGGACATCCACAACGAAGGCACCCAGCCGGCGGTGCGCGCCGTGACCGACCGGCTCGACCAGGAGCGCATCGCGGTGCGTGAAGCGCTGGGGTATGGCGCGCCGCATTACCCGCTGGCCGACCACTACCACAGCGACCGCTGGATGTATGGCGACGCGCACAAGCAGCTCGTCAAGTCGGGCGACTGGCGCGAGAAGATCGATCTGCACACGCATCGCTACATCACCGAAGACACCGAGCTCGGACTAGCCTTCCTGGCCTCGGTGGCCCGCTGGAGCGGCACCGAAGCGCCGGTGGCCCACGGCCTGCTGGCCATTGCCGGCGGATTCCTGGGGCGCGACTTGCGCCAGGGCGAGCGCACGCTCGACGCTCTGGGGCTGGCGCGACTGGGGCGCGAGGCCTTGCTGGCGCAGCTGCACGAGGGAAGCTGAGCATGGCCCGCTTTGCCGCCGTGGGGGCCGGGCGTATGGGCCGCGGCATCGCCATCGCCTTTGCCTATGCCGGCCATCGGATCGCGCTGGTGGACTTGCGGCGCCGGTCGCCCGAGGCGTGGCAGCGTCTGTGTGACGAAGCCCGTGCCGAGATCCGCGGGAGCCTGGCCGGCCTGGCGCAGCTCGGCGCCCTCGAGGCGGGACGGGTCGACGACATCGCCGCGCGGGTCGAACTGGTCGACGCCGACGGCGCGCCGGCCGCGCTGGCGCGCGCCGAACTGCTGTTCGAGGGCGTGCCGGAAACGATGGACGCGAAGCGCGACGCGTTCACGCAGATCAACCTGCATTGCGCGGACCATGCCATCGTGACCTCGACCACCAGCAGCATCCTCGTGACGCAGCTGGCGCA